>DATKRE010000082.1:0-13699 GCA_035532335.1 Xanthobacteraceae bacterium
ACGGGGGCCAGGGTGCAGGTTTCGGGTCCACTTTGGCGTCCGTTGTGAGGCTATCGAATCCCGGCCATAAGGAGCACGGATCATGAGTTCTGCGAGTGCAGCGCTTCGTCTCGTCGAAGGATCGTCCATGGACAAATCGAAGGCCCTTGAAGCCGCGCTTTCGCAAATCGAGCGCAACTTTGGCAAGGGCTCGATCATGCGGCTCGGCAAGAACGACAGATCGATGGACATCGACGTTGTGTCCACCGGCTCGCTCGGCCTTGATATCGCGCTCGGCGTGGGCGGCCTGCCGCGCGGCCGCGTGGTCGAGATTTACGGACCGGAATCCTCCGGCAAAACCACGCTGGCGCTGCATGTTCTTGCCGAAGCCCAGAAGAATGGTGGCATCTGCGCCTTCATCGATGCCGAGCACGCGCTCGATCCGATCTATGCCCGCAAGCTCGGCGTCAATGTCGACGAGCTTCTGATCTCGCAGCCCGATGCCGGCGAGCAGGCGCTCGAAATCGCCGACACGCTGGTGCGCTCCGGCGCGGTCGACGTGTTGGTCATCGATTCGGTTGCGGCACTCGTCCCGCGCGCCGAACTCGAAGGCGAGATGGGCGACAGCCAGCCCGGTCTTCAGGCGCGGTTGATGAGCCAGGCCTTGCGCAAGCTCACCGCCTCGATCAACCGCTCCAACACCATGGTGATCTTCATCAATCAGATCCGCATGAAGATCGGCGTCATGTACGGCTCGCCGGAAACCACCACCGGCGGACACGCACTGAAATTCTATGCCTCGGTACGGCTCGACATCCGCCGCATCGGCGCGATCAAGGAGCGCGACGAGGTGGTCGGCAACCAGACCCGCGTCAAAGTGGTGAAGAACAAGCTGGCGCCGCCATTCAAGCAGGTCGAGTTCGACATCATGTACGGCGAAGGCGTGTCGAAGACCGGCGAACTGATCGATCTCGGGGTCAAGGCCGGCGTGGTCGAAAAATCCGGCTCCTGGTTCTCCTATGACAGCCAGCGCATCGGCCAAGGCCGCGAGAACGCCAAGGCTTTCCTCAAGGCCAATCCGGATATCGCGGCCAAGATCGAGGCGGCGGTCCGGCAAAATGCCGGCCTCATTGCCGAAAAGATTCTCGCCGGTGACGAAGGCGAGAAAGATGACGATGACGAGGCGGCCGAAGGCTGATGCCTTCTAAAACTGAGTGTGTGGCGTAGCCGGTGTAAACCCTCTCCCCCTGTGGGAGAGGGTGGTGAGCCCGTCCGCGTAGCAAGGACGGGCGAGCCGGGTGAGGGGTTGGTTGCGAGCGTTCATCCGCTGACCCCTCACCCGCCTCGCTCATGTCATTCGCTCGGCACCCTCTCCCGCAAGGGGAGAGGGAAAATATTATGCCGACTCTTTCGATGATGTCGCTTACGTGCTGCGCCGCTCGGCCGTCCAGGAGCCCGAGCAAGCCGTGGTCCGCCACGAGCCGCTGCCGCTTTTGGCGGCAAGTTTGCCCGAGCCGATAGCGCGGGAATCGCCGTGGCTTACTGCGACGCGAACCGCGCCGTCGTCGGTGACTTTGCCGCTGATGTTGAGCGCAAAGTCGCCGCCGTTGCCGAGAACCCCGTTGGCGATGCGCATTGGATAGCGATAGCTGGCGATGCAGTCGCCCTTCTTGGTGACGATCGAGACGCTCCAGACCCCGTCATAGCGGGGCATGGCGAAGCCGCTCGCCGGCGCCAGCGCCATGACAGCTACCGTTAGAGCGGCGGCGCTTGCGCGCACGCAGTTTTTCCAAATCATGACAGCCTTCCCTTTTCCCTGAAGCCTGGCGAGTAAGCCCCGCTTGCTTTTACGTACGGACACAAAGGACCGGCGGTTTTGCCCCCGCAGGCACGGTGGTACCAGCGAAGTGTTCAAATCCAGTTGATGGGCGCCGCTAAATTGCCGCAAATCGGCCGGCGCGGCAGGCGAAGCGTTGACCAACGGTTAGCCGATGACCGCGAATTCGTCGGTTTGAATTAACCGCGGGTTATTCCTGCTCTTCGTCGGGTCGCCAGGGTTCGTCGTAGCCGTGGCGGTTTGAGTAGAACACGAGCACCATCAGGCCGCAGCCGACCAGCACCGAAAACACGATGCCAAGGATCATGAAGATGTAGCCGGCCCTCGGCATCGGCGGTCCCGCTATGTTGAGCCACGCGTCCACAGCGAACCAAAGCGACGCCACCAAAATGGCAACCAGCGCTACGATCAGTGCGATGCCGCCCAGACCCAGTTTCGATTCCCTCATGGTCGGAAGGATATGCGCGGCCGGGGCGCTTTGCCAGCGGGCCGTTCAGCGCCGCGGTTTTTTCTCGCGGTATCAGCCGCCGGCGTGCAGGAACACATAGTCGGCCGAATAGGCACGCTCGTGAGCGCGCCGGCGTGGTCGCAGGAACCGAGCAACACGCCGCCGGAAGTGTTGATACGCAAAACGACGCTCGCTTTATCCAACGTTCCGCTGCCGCGGTGGCTGACCACATCGAGCTTGAGCCAGGCGATATCGTTTGCCGTGGCGCCGGGGGCGTTACCGGCGCCTTTGCCGACCACGGCGCTGCCGTCCACGTGCTCCCACGTCGGCCCGGCATAGTGCCGGCCGACCGTCTTGCCGTCGAGGATAAGCGTTGCGATCGGCTCGCGGAATGTCCAGGCGAGCTTGTCGTTGCTGCCAGGCTTGCACTCGTAGACCTGCGCGCCCGTGGCGTGGAATGTTGCCACCGGCGTCGCGCCGGGCACGGCAATCGCGGCCGGCAGCGATTGCGCGGCGGCGGCGGCGCGCGCCAGCAATAACAGTGCCGCCATTGCCAGCGCTGCCGCAGCGCCGCGGTTTCGTCGCCGGTGCCAGCTTATGCCATTGCCTTCTTGAAGTTCTCGTCGACCTTGTCGAGGAAGCCGGTGGTGCTGAGCCACTTCTGGTCGGGGCCGACCAAGAGCGCCAGATCCTTGGTCATAAAGCCTGCTTCGACGGTGCCGATGGTGACCTTTTCCAGCGTGCTCGCGAATGTCGCCAGGTCCGTATTGTTGTCGAGCTTGGCGCGATGCGCGAGCCCGCGCGTCCAGGCAAAAATCGAAGCGATCGAATTGGTCGAGGTATCGCGGCCCTGCTGATGCTGCCGGTAGTGTCGCGTCACCGTACCGTGCGCGGCTTCCGCCTCGACCACCGTGCCGTCCGGTGTCGTCAGCACCGACGTCATCAGCCCGAGCGAGCCATAACCCTGCGCCACGGTGTCCGACTGCACGTCGCCATCGTAATTCTTGCAGGCCCACACATAACCGCCGGACCATTTCAGCGCCGCCGCCACCATGTCGTCGATCAGGCGGTGCTCGTAGGTCAGGCCTTTTGCGGCGAACCTGTCCTTGAATTCCTTGTCGAAGATTTCCTGGAAAATGTCCTTGAAGCGCCCGTCGTAGACTTTGACGATGGTGTTCTTGGTCGACAGATACAGCGGGTAGCCGCGGTTCAAGGCGAAATTCATCGACGCGCGGGCGAAATCGCGGATCGAGCTGTCGAGGTTGTACATCGCCATGGCGACGCCGGGGCCCGGAAACTCAAATACTTCGCGTTTGATTTCCTCACCGTTGTCGCCGACGAAGGTCAGAAATAGTTTGCCGCGGCCGGGCACCTTGAAGTCAGTGGCGCGGTATTGGTCGCCATAGGCATGGCGGCCGATAATGATCGGCTTGGTCCAGCCGGGAACCAGCCGCGGCACATTCTTGCAGATGATCGGCTCGCGAAAGATCACGCCGCCCAGGATGTTGCGGATGGTGCCGTTCGGCGACCGGTACATGTCGTGCAGGTTGAATTCCTTCACGCGGGCTTCGTCCGGCGTGATGGTGGCGCATTTGATGCCGACGCCGAATTTCTTGATGGCTTCCGCCGCATCGATAGTGATTTGGTCGCGGGTTTCGTCGCGCTTCTGAATGCCGAGATCGTAATATTTCAGATCGAGGTCGAGGTACGGAAAGATCAGCTTGTGCTTGATCTGTTGCCAAATAATCCGGGTCATCTCGTCGCCATCGAGTTCGACCACCGGATTGGCTACCTTGATTTTCTGCATCGCTGACGGACCTTTACATCCCGGGCCGGATAAAGACGGATTGGCGAGACCGGTCGCAATATGCGGCGGCCGGCGGCGCCGCTATAGCATTGGCGGGACGCCTGAGAAAGCCGACATTGCGCGGGAAGCGCATTGTCCTGTTGGGAAATTTTGATGCCGGGAGCCGGGACCGACAAAACCAAGCGCTGGTCCGCGCAGCCGGCCCCGATTGTCGTTCTGGTCGAGCCGCAGCTTGGCGAAAATATCGGCGCTGCCGCCCGCGCCATGGCGAACTTCGGCCTTTCCCGGCTTCGTCTGGTATCGCCGCGGCAAGCCTGGCCGAACGACAAGGCGCGGATGATGGCATCGGGCGCCGATCGTGTGCTCGAAGCGGCCGTGCTTTTCGACAGCCTCGCCGCGTCGATTGCCGACTGCACCTTGGTGTTCGCCGCCACGGCGCGTGCCCACGATCAGGCCAAGGCGATCGTCGGCGCCGCGGAAGCGGCCGTGCTGGCGGCGCCGCACGTTGCCGCCGGCGAGAACGTCGCCATCGTCTTCGGCCGCGAGCGCAACGGACTGGAAAACGACGAAGTTGCGCTCGCTGACCGCATTCTCACGCTGCCGGTCAATCCGGCGTTTGCCTCGCTCAATCTGGCGCAGGCGGTGGCGGTCGTCGGCTACGAATGGTTCAAGGCGGCAAGCGACGGCAAGCTGCCGTTCGCCATGCCGGAAAAATCCGCGCCGGCGCCAAAGCAGCAGCTGCTTGCGTTTTTTGCCTCCATCGAACGCGAGCTTGAGAAAGTCGAGTTTTTTCGTCCGCCCGACAAGCGCGAAACCATGCAGATCAATCTGCGCAACATTTTTACCCGCATGGCGCCGACGCAGCAGGATATCCAAACCTTGCACGGGGTTATCATGGCCATCGCCGAAGGCCGTAAAGGCCCGGCGCGGGGCGGGGTGCTCGACGGCAAAGAGGCCGACATGCTGCGTGCGCTCTTGGCCGAGCATGACGGCGGGCGGGTGCCGTCCGAGCGCGGTCCGGTGCGCGGGTTGTCCCGACTTCTGCGCCGCAATCCGACCGAGGCGGAGCGTGCGCTGTGGCAGGCTCTGGTCAACGACCGTCGCTTCGCCGGCCGGGGCTTTAAGCGGCAGACGCCGATCGGCCAGCATATTTGCGACTTCGTTTCATTCCCGCTGCGCACCGTCATCGACGTCGTCCCGGCGGACGAAACTGAAATAGCCGCGCAGGGACGCGCAATGAAGCGTGCCTGGCTTGCGGAGCGCGATTACACGATCGTGTCACTATCGGTGGCGGAGGTTGAAACGGACGTGGCCGGCGTGCTTGATCGCTTGGACCAAGCGGTTGGTGAAAAACCTTAGCCGGACGCATGCAGCTTTCGAATTCGCTCAGCCGCTACGGCGCCTTTCCGCAGGCATTTCACTGGCTCACCGTCCTTTGCGTCGCGGTTGGTTGGCTCATCGGACAATTTATCGACATCTTTCCGAAGGGGCCGCCGCGCAGCTTTGCTCTCGTCACGCATATGACGCTCGGGCAAACCGTTGTCGTTTTATTGATCGCCCGCCTCGTCTGGCGCTTTGTCGACCCGCCGCCCGCCTTGGAGAAAACGCGCTGGAGCAGGCTCAGCCAGCCGGCCGCGCGGCTGACCCATTACGCTCTTTATGCGCTACTCATATTGGCGCCGATTGCCGGGACCATCGTGCAGCTCAAGCGCGGCTATCCGGTATCGGTGTTTGCCGTCACGTCATTTCCGTCGCCGTGGCCGGCCGATCGCGCGGCGGCGCGCGCGGTGCTCGGCGTGCACAAATGGCTGGCGAATACGTTGCTGATCTTGGCCGGCCTGCATGCAGCGGCGGCGCTCGTCCATCACTACGTGTGGCGCGACCGCACCCTGGCGCGGATGCTGCCCGCGAGCTAGTGGAGCGGATTTAACATTCGCTACCCACCTAGCGGCAGCCTCGTGAAGCGAATGTCAAATCCAAAGCTCCACTAGGACTCATATTTGCTAGTGGTCCTTTTGATTCTAACATTCGCATGAGAAGCTGCCGAATACGGAAGCGAATGTTAGAATCGGACCACTAGAACAAGAAAATTAGCCGTTCAGTATCTTGATCGCGCCGCCGATGCCGGCGCGCAGCATCGCCAGATCGCTCATCACCGCGAGGAAACGCACGCCGCGCTTGGCCAGCACTTTGGCGCGGTCGGCGGTATGACAAAATACGCCCGGAATTTTACCGGCCTTTTGCGTGGCGGCGACCATGCGATCGATCTCGCGGTCGATTTCCTTCGACTGCGGATCGAGGCTCTTGCCGTCGGACAGCGCAATCGAAAGGTCGGAGGGGCCGAGGAAAAGGCCGTCGATGCCCGGCGTATCGACGATCGCTTCGAGATTATCGAGTGCGGTGCGCGTCTCGATCATCGCCAGCGTGATGATGTGATCGTTGGCTTCACGCAGATAGACCGATTGATCGGGCAGCCCGGCCAGCGAGGTGGCGCGATGCGGTCCCCAGCTCCGCTCGCCGACCGGAGGATATTTGGCCGAAGCCGCGAAGGCGCGCGCATCGGTGGCGGTATTGATCATCGGGGCAATGATGCCTTCGGCGCCGAAGTCGAGAACGCGCGAGACCAGGGCGAAATCGCCGACCGGCACGCGCACCATCGGCGCTCCGCCGCCCTGCCGCACCGCGGCGACCCCGGTCAGCAACGCCCCGACGTCCCAAAGGCCGTGCTGCGCCTCGAGCACCACCGCCGCAAAACCTTCGCGCGCCAGCGTTTCGCTGACGATCGGATAGGGCAGGCTGCACCAGCCGCTGAACACGGTTTCGCCGGCGCGCAGCGTGCGGGCGAGAGTGAAGGCTGGAATGGCCATGCTGTTCACGCGACCTTGGCTGAGCGAACGGTCAGGATGCGGCGTTATTTTCCCGCCTTGATGTCGGCAATGGCCTTTGCCATCGACTCCGACATCATGCGGGCGATCTGGTGGTCGGACTCGACGATGCCTTTGGCATCGAAATCCTTGCGGATTTTGCCGGCGACGTCGTGCGCCCCCTCGACGTGGCCCATAACGATCGCCGAGGCGTAGGTATTGGCCGCCGCATCGGTCATGCCGAGTTTTTCCGCCGCCCACAAGCCGACGAGTTTGTTGCGGCGCGCGGTCGCCTTGAATCTGAGTTCTTCGTCATGCGCGAATTCCCTCTCGAAGGCGTCCTCGCGCTTGTCAAACGTGGTCATGGCTAACGCCCAAGGTTGCTGTGAATGGCTCGCGACGATGCCGCCTTGCATATCGAGGGTGCCTCGTCAAGGCAACCGCTCCGCGACGAAAACATCGGCGTTGCGGCAGGGGCGGCGCGGGTCTATGCCGATTGTACTGCGCACCGCGTTCCGCTAGCTTTCCGGTTGCGCAGGGGCCGCGTTTGAGTCGCCAGCCCGCCGCCGCCGCGGATCTCGACAGTCAAAATGGAGCCACGGCATTCCCAATGGATTTCACCAAGCCACGGTACACTCCGATGAGCCGCCGTCGCCGCATCTATGAGGGCAAGGCCAAGGTCCTCTATGAAGGACCGGAGCCGGGAACTCTCATCCAGCATTTCAAGGACGACGCCACCGCCTTCAACGCCAAAAAGCATCAGGTGATTGAGGGCAAGGGCGTCCTCAACAACCGCATCTCGGAATACGTCTTCCAGCACCTCAACGATATCGGGGTGCCGACCCATTTCATCCGCCGCCTCAACATGCGCGAGCAACTCATCCGCGAAGTTGAGATCATTCCGCTGGAAGTCGTCGTTCGTAACGTTGCCGCCGGTTCCCTGGCGCAACGGCTCGGGATCGAAGAGGGCACGCAATTGCCCCGCTCGATTATCGAGTTCTATTACAAGAACGATCAGCTCAACGACCCGATGGTCTCCGAGGAGCACATCACCGCGTTCGGCTGGGCCACCCCGCAGGAAATCGACGACATCATGTCGCTCGCGATCCGCGTCAACGATTTCCTCTCCGGATTGTTCCTCGGCGTCGGCATCCGTCTCGTCGACTTCAAGGTGGAGACCGGCCGGTTGTGGGAAAACGACGTGATGCGGATTGTCGTTGCCGACGAAATTTCCCCGGACTCATGCCGGCTGTGGGACATCAAGTCGAACGAGAAGCTCGACAAGGACCGCTTCCGCCGCGATCTCGGCGGACTAGTGGAGGCCTATACCGAGGTCGCGAAGCGTCTCGGCATCATGAACGAGGGCGAGCGGCCGCAGGGCGCCGGCCCGGTTCTCGTCAAGAGCTGACACGCGCTCTCAAGCCTGTGGTTTCCGTCATGCCCGGCCTTGTGCCGGGCATCCACGTCTTTTACGTACAATTGGCAAGTAAGATGTGGATGTCCGGGCAAAAGGGCGTCTACGCCCGTCTTCGACGGGCTATGCTCGGCCATGACGGCAACGGAACCCATGAAAGCCCGCGTCACCGTTACCCTCAAATCCGGCATCCTTGACCCGCAGGGTAAGGCCATCGAGGGCGCGCTGCGCTCGCTTGGCCTGCGCGGTGTGGCGAGCGTTCGCCAGGGCAAGGTGTTCGATATCGAGATCGAGGGGGCCGACCGCGCCGGTGCCGAAGCGGCGCTGAAAACCGCCGCCGAAAAACTCCTCGCCAACACGGTGATCGAGAATTATCTGGTCGAGGTGACTGGATGAATGCGAACCCTCTCCCATAAGGGGAATGGGTAAAGCGAGCGATCGTTGAGCCAATGAAATCCGCGGTGCTTGTTTTCCCCGGAATCAATCGCGAGCGCGACATGGCGCGGGCGTTGCGGCTGATCTCCGGGCGCGCGCCGGCGATGGTCTGGCACGCGGACGCCGAACTTCCATCCGGCACCGAATTGGTGGTCATTCCCGGCGGCTTCTCGTACGGCGATTATCTTCGCTGCGGGGCGATCGCCGCGCGCGCGCCGATCATGGACGCGGTGCGGGGCTTCGCCGCCAAAGGCGGCCTGGTGCTCGCCATCTGCAATGGTTTTCAAATCGCCTGCGAAGCAGGCCTGCTGCCGGGCGTATTGATGCGCAATGCGCAGCTTCGCTTCATCTGCCGCGACGTCTATCTGCGCGTCGAGCGCTCCGACACGCCGTTTACCCGCGGCTATAACGCCGGTCAGGTGATCCGGGTTCCGGTGGCGCATGGCGAGGGCAATTACATTGCCGACGGCGAGACCATCGCGCGGCTCGAAGGCGAGGGCAGGGTGCTGTTTCGCTACGCGTCCCCGGACGGCATGGTCGACCCGAACTGGAACCACAACGGCGCTATGAATGCCATCGCCGGCATCATCAACGAGCGCGGCAACGTCCTCGGCATGATGCCGCATCCGGAGAACCACGTCGAAGCGTCGATGGGCCGAACCGATGGCCGCGGCCTGTTTGCCGGGCTGGTGGATCATTTCCGGAGGGCGGCGTGACCTCCCTCTCCCAAAAGTGGAGAGCGATAAGATCGGGCGCTCGCCTTTGATCCGCAACGAGCCCGCCATTACGCCTGAGTTGATCGCCCAGCACGGCCTCAAGCCGGATGAATATGCGCGCATTATCAAGCTCATCGGTCGCACGCCGACCTTCACCGAGCTCGGCATTTTCTCGGCGATGTGGAACGAGCACTGCTCGTACAAATCCTCGAAGATCCATCTGCGCACGCTGCCGACCACAGCGCCGTGGGTGATCCAGGGCCCCGGCGAGAATGCCGGCGTCATCGACATCGGTGACGGGCTTGCTGTGGTGTTCAAGATGGAGAGCCACAACCACCCGAGCTACATCGAGCCCTACCAGGGCGCCGCGACCGGCGTCGGCGGTATTCTGCGCGACGTGTTCACCATGGGCGCGCGGCCGATCGCCTGCCTCAACGCGCTGTCGTTCGGTGATCCGAGCCATCCGAAGACGCGCTCGTTGGTCGCCGGCGTTGTCGCCGGTGTTGGCGGCTACGGCAATTCATTTGGCGTTCCAACGGTCGGCGGTGAAGTCCGTTTTCATCGCCGCTACGACGGCAATTGCCTGGTCAACGCCATGGCCGTCGGCATCGCCGAGACCGACAAGATCTTCTATTCCGCGGCATCCGGCGTCGGCATGCCGATTGTCTATCTCGGCTCGAAGACCGGACGCGACGGCATCCACGGCGCCAGCATGGCGTCGGCCGAGTTCGGCGCCGACGCGGAGGAAAAGCGTCCGACCGTTCAGGTCGGCGATCCATTTTCGGAAAAGCTTCTGCTCGAAGCCTGCCTCGAAATCATGGCCGCGGATTGCGTCATCGCCATCCAGGATATGGGTGCGGCCGGGCTCACCTGTTCGGCGGTTGAGATGGGCGCCAAGGGCGATCTTGGCGTCACGCTCGATCTCGACCAAGTCCCTTGCCGCGAAACCGGCATGAGCGCCTACGAGATGATGCTGTCGGAAAGCCAGGAGCGCATGCTCATGGTGCTCAAGCCCGACAAGGAAAAGCAAGCCGAGGCGATCTTCCGCAAATGGGGGCTCGATTTCGCCGTGGTCGGCCACACCACACCGACCAAACGATTTCTTGTCCGCCATGGCGGCGCGGTGATGGCCGATCTGCCGATCAAGGAGCTTGGCGACGAGGCGCCGGTTTACGATCGGCCGTTCCGCGATACGGCGGCCAAGGCGGCGATCGATCCGGCTTCGGTCAAACCGCCGCTCACGCTCGCCGACGCACTCGAGAAGCTCATCGCTTCGTCGGAGCTGTGCTCGCGGCGCTGGGTGTTCGAGCAATACGACCACGTCATTCTGGGCAACACGGTCCAGCGCCCGGGCGGCGATGCCGCGGTGGTGCGCATCAACGAGGGTCCGAAAGCACTCGCGCTCACCGCCGACGTGACGCCGCGTTATTGCGAAGCCGATCCGTTCGAAGGCGGCAAGCAGGCGGTGGCGGAAGCCTGGCGCAACCTCAATGCCGTTGGCGCGAAGCCGCTCGCGCTCACCGATAATCTCAATTTCGGCAATCCGGAGCGGCCCGAGATCATGGGGCAATTGGTCGGCGCGATCCGCGGCATCGGCGAAGCTGCGCGCGTCCTCGATTTCCCGATCGTCTCAGGCAATGTGTCGCTCTACAACGAGACCAACGGGAGCGCGATTCTGCCGACGCCCACGATCGGCGGCGTTGGCCTGCTCGACGATTTCACGAAGTCGATGACGCTGGCGTTCAAAGCCGCGGGCCAGGCGATTCTGCTGGTCGGCGAGGCCAACGGTTGGCTCGGCCAGTCGGTTTACTTGCGCGATGTCTGCGGGCGGGAGGAGGGCGCACCACCGCCGGTCGATCTCGCCGCCGAGCGGCGCCACGGCGAATTCGTCCGGGTGCTGATCCGCGACGGCCTTATTACCGCAGCACACGACGTCTCCGACGGCGGCATCCTCGTCGCGCTCGCCGAGATGGCGATGCCGGCGAAGATCGGAGCGGTGCTGGCGGCGCCGCCCGGCATTCCCGCGCACGCGTTTTGGTTCGGCGAGGATCAAGCCCGCTATCTGGTGACGGCGCCGGACCCCGACGCGATCGCTCGCCTGGCCAAAGCTGCGACGGTGCCGCTCGCCCGGCTTGGCGTCACCGGCGGACGCGCAATCGCCATCGACGGCGAACGGCCGGTCCCCGTCGACGAACTTCGGACGCGGTTCGAGCATTGGCTGCCGGCCTACATGGCCGGGCCAGGCTGACCCCCCCGGCGGGACGCCGTCCGGCGTTATTTTTCGCTAACGCGCTTGATTGCGGCGTAGCAGGCGGGCGTCAACTGCGCGGCGTGCGCAGCGAGGCATTCGAGTATCCGCTCGCCGCCCGGCGGCACGCCCTGGCAATGCGAGCTGACATCGCTGCCGCAAATGGTCACGATGATTACCCGCCGCTGCGGCATAATGAACGGCCGCAGCTTCAACGGTTCGACTGCAGGCGGCGGTGGCGGTGCGGTCGGCGGGGCCGCGGCGGGTTGCGACCCGTTTGCCGGATGTGCCGCCGCCGGCGGTTTGTGGTCCGCGGGCCCGGCGGCTGCCACCGGGCTTGGCTTTGCGGCGGGCGGCATCACCGCGCTGACGGCGGATTTGCACGCCGCGGACAGATTACCGAGGTGGTTTTTCAGGCACAGCAGGGCGTCTTTGCCGCCGGGCTGGACGCCGGCACAGTTGGCCATGAACTCCGACCGGCAGGATTGTCGGATAGCGTCGGTCTGCGCGCTCGTCGGCTGCTGCGCTTGCGCCGCCACGGAACCGGCGAGCGCCAGCCCGATCAAAGCCGCCAAATAGTGTTTTTTGTTCGATAGTTTGGTCATTTTGCCCACGCACACGTAAACGTTTGCCAGCATGCACCGACTCACAGCAAATCCATAGTGTGCGTCGACAATGAAATGCCGCAGGGTTTTCTCCGGCGCGGCGATCTGCTAAACGCCGGTGGGGTTGGCTGCGAGGATCGCCATGGCGATGGCTGCAAACGATATCGAGCGTCTGATCCAGGCCAGCATCCCGGACGCCAAAGTCACCATTCGCGATCTTGCCGGTGACGGCGATCATTACGCCGCAACCGTCATTGCCGAGTCGTTCCGCGGCAAATCGCGCGTCCAGCAGCATAAGATCGTCTATGACGCGCTCAAGGGCGAGATGGGCGGCAAGCTGCACGCGCTGGCGCTACAAACCGGCACCCCATAGGCACTAGTGGTCCAATTCTAACATTCGCATCCGTGTTTGGCGTACTCTCGTGCGAATGTTAGAATTAAAAGGACCACTAGCAAATATAAAGGCTTAGTGGAGCTTTGGATTTGACATTCGCTTCACGAGTTTGCCGCTAGGCGGGTAGCGAATGTCAAATCCGCTCCACTAGTTGCGCGTTCTGTCCCGAGCGCCGGCCGTGGAAGCGCATCCTTTGGACGCGGCAGGTTACGACTAATTCATTTCCCGGGGCGATTCTGACCTAAGTGCGAAATCGCCGCGTGGGCTTTGCCGGCGATTTGCGGTACATATATGAAGGTTTCAGCATCGCGCGGGGTGACCCGCCGAAACTAACGAGGAAGTGCGCAATGGCTATCGAGCAATTCATCGAAAATGAGGTCAAGGCGAACGAGGTCGTGCTGTTCATGAAGGGCACGCCGCAGTCGCCGATGTGCGGGTTCTCCGGCCAGGTGGTCCAGATACTCGATTTTCTGGGCGTGCCCTATAAAGGCTTGGACGTGCTGGAGAACGAGGAACTGCGCAACGGCATCAAGACCTATTCGAAGTGGCCGACCATTCCGCAGCTCTACGTGAAAGGCGAGTTCGTCGGCGGCTGCGACATCATCCGCGAAATGTTTCAAGCCGGCGAATTACAGTCGCTGCTCAAGGAGCGCGGCCTGCCGGTGAAGGAGCACGCGCCGGCCTGACGCGGCCGCGCCATCGCGTGAGTCAAAAAGGCCGGGCGCTTGCCTGGCCTTTTTTGTTGAGCGAACGTGAGAGCGGCTTAGCGCATCCGCCGTGCAATCAGAAAAACGATCGCCAAAACGATTGCCAGTCCGACCAGAGATTGCTCGGGAACCGCGCCGGCAAAAGCTATGACGTTTTGCGCCACCCCGGTGACGAACACGCCGGATTTCGCGCCGAGCAGCAAATAAATCAGAATGACGGACAGGACCGTCAGGAATCCGATTTC
>DATKRE010000083.1:0-21254 GCA_035532335.1 Xanthobacteraceae bacterium
ACGAAGCAATCCAGCCTTCGCGTGCCGCTGGATTGCTTCGCTTACGCTCGCAATGACGACGGATCCCGCAATGTCCGACATCGCCGCCGATAAGACCGTTATCCGCGAATTGGTAGAGAACTGGGCGGTCTGGCGCGACGCGCGGTTATGGGACCGTTTCCGCACCGTCTGGCATGCCGACGGACGAATGATGGCGACCTGGTTTCAGGGCAGCTTCGAGGAATTCATCAAGGTCAACGACGAAGGCTGGGCGCGCGGCGTGCGCATCCTGCATTTTCTCGGCGGCGGCTCGGTCGATGTGGCCGGCGACCGCGCGATTGCGCAGACCAAGATGACCATCGCGCAGCGTGCGCCGGTCGACGGCGTGATTTGCGACGTGGTCTGCACCGGACGTTTTTTCGATTTTTTCGCCCGGCGCGACGGCCGCTGGGGAATGGTGCTGCGCCAGCCGATCTATGAGAAGGACCGGCTCGATCCGGTCGATCCGGCAGCCAAGCTGGCGCTCGACCAGGATCTGCTCAAGCGCTTTCCCGAGGGCTACCGGCACCTAGCCTATCTGCAAACGCGCATCGGCTACAAGGTCAAGATCGACATGCCGGGCATCGATGGGCCGGAACTGGTGCAGCTTTACGCGCGCGGGGCGCGCTGGCTCAATGGCGAAGCGTTGTGAAATCGGTGCGCCCGGCACTGAGCCTTTATATTTGCCAGCGGTTCCTTTCATTCTAACATTCGCATGAGAGTACGCCGAACACGGATGCGAATGTTAGAATCGGACCACTAGTGGAGCGGATTTAACATTCGCTATCCACCTCGCGGCAGGCTCGTGAAGCGAATGTCAAATCCAAAGCTCCACTAAGACGCATACTTGCTAGTGGTCCTTTTGATTCTAACATTCGCATGAGAGGGTGCCGAACACGGATGCGAATGTTAGAATCGGACCACTAGGTCGGAACCCGTTAGCCGCCCCGATGCAGGTCGGCTTCGATCAGCAGCCGTGGGTTGCCAAGCCGTGCGCGATAGACCTGCATGTTCTCGATCACGCGCTGGACGTAATGTCGCGTCTCCGAGATCGGGATGCGTTCGATCCAGTCGATCGGATCCACCTTCGGATCGCGCGGATCGCCGTACAGCGCGATCCAATCCCGCGCCCGGCGCGGGCCGGCATTGTAGGCGACGAAAGCAAGGATATAGGAGCCGCGCCAGCTGGCCAGGTCATTGCCGATCTCGGCGGTTCCCAATTGCGCATTGTAGGCGACATCCACCATCAATCGCCGCCGGTCGAACGAGACTTTGAAACGCTTGGCGGTGTCACGCGCGGCGGCCGGCGTGACCTGCATCAGGCCGATGGCGTTGGCGCTGGAAACCACTTTGGGATTGAAGGCGCTTTCCTGGCGGACGATCGAATAAACCACACAGCGATCGACCTCGGGCCCGATCTGCTGATAATCCGGTACGCCGAAATCAGGAAACGCGTAGCGCTCCATCGGCAAGCCATGCCCGAGCGCCGGCTTGCCGATTAGAAGCGTGGCACGCGCGTCGTTATGGCGGGTGGTGATCTCGGCAAGGGTGGTGAGCGCGGCGAGGTCGGTTCCCTTGTCGCCGACCTCGGCGGCGAATACGGCGGCAAGGTCGCGCTCGTCGACGGCGTAAAGTATTTCCAGGCCGCGCGCGATTTCGAGATGCCGGTGCTCGGCGCTCGGTTCCGGAACGGTGCGCAGCGTAACCGCCTGGATGCCGAGCCGCGCACGCGCCAGTTGACCGTAGTAGGCGGTCGGATAGCGGGCGGCGTTTTCGTAATACGCCCGCGCATCCGCCGAGCGGCCGAGCACCTCGGCGGCGCGGCCCTGCCAGTAACCGGCGCGCGCCAGAGTGATCGGATTGGTGACGCCATCGCCGATATTGGCGAAGTGCGCGAGCGCTATTCCCGGCTCGCGGAGGAAACGCAGCGCGATCCAGCCGGCGGTGAATTGTTGTTCGGCGTGATAGTTTTCGTTAAGCGGAGGAGCCGCGGTGCTGGCGACTTGGTAAGCGAGCTTGGCATCGCCGACATCGAGCAGCTTGCGCGCGAGCAGACGCCGTTCGACCCACCACTGATCGACATCGCCCAGCCGGTCCGGCTCGCGCGGCGCGCCGAGCATCCAGCGCGCCGCCTCGATAACTTTGTCGCTGCGCCGAAGCGATTGTATGCGGCTGAGCATATAGCCGGCGTCGTGCTGGCCGGCGGCGGGGACCATATCGAGCAGCGCTTTAGCCTTGCTCGATTTGTTGATCACCGCGGAACGCGCTCTGGCGATGACCATCTCGATTCCGCCGAGCTGCTGCGCGGCGCGCAAGCCGGCATCGTCATCCTCGAGGTCGAGGCGCGCATCCATGCGCGCTTTGTCGTCCGCCGCGCCGATCAGGCCCGCAAACGCCGCACGGGCCAGCGCCTCCGCATCGCCGGAAAAGCTATCTTTGCGCCAGGCTTCGCGCACAAGCACCCCTGCGCCAGCGCGATCGCCCTGGGCGAGAAGAGCGCGTGCCAGCGAAAATCGTCCTTTGGCCGTGTGCGGAGCATCGCTCCGGAAAAATTCGATCACCGTGCGCGGCGCGGCCGGTTGCTGCCAGAGTGCGGCCTCCGCGCGCCGGCGCAAGAATAAAACGCCCGGCCAGCCCGGATTGGCGTTGATAAAGGCTGCATAGCGCGGAAAATCGAGTTCGGCATTGTCGCTGCGCAGGATCACCCATTCGACCAGCTTGCGCGCGGTGGGATCGGCAATGTTGCCCGCAATCGACGTCGCTTCGGCGAGCCGGCCTTTGCGCACGAGATCAATCGCCTGCTTGACCGTAGCGATATCGAGCGGCGAGCTGGCTGCGCTCGCGGCCATCGCGAGCTGAGGCGCGTGTCGCGCCGGCGGGGCGGCGAATGCGGGCGGCGATGCGCTATAGCGTGTGAGCGCGGGTGGCTGAATCGAAGAGGTCGCGAAAACGTCAGACGACGAAGGCGCGAGCGATACCGGTGCGCTTGCCGCCTGGCCCCCGGAAACGTGCGCGGCGAACTTTGCCGGCCGGTCCGATTTGAGTGCCGGTCTTGGCCGTGGCAGCGGCATTCCATGCGGCGCCGGCGCGGCGATCGCCTCGCCGGTCAGTAACGCGGCGGCAAATGCGACGATAAGCCGAACAGCTCTCAACGGCACGGCCCTTTCTGGCGCAACGCCTTCCGTCTCTCGCGCCCGCCGGCGATACACGTGTTTTTCTTCGGCCGGCAAGATTGAGGAATCGCTAATAGCGGCGGCGATCGTTCATGGAATCCACGGAGTTCGCGGCAAAAGCGGGGCATGCCGCCTCGCGTTGATAGATTCGCGGCGTAGTTTAGCGCCGAGGCGTTGTGGTTCCTACCGCCATGACCGCAATGGCAGCACCGGACTGGAGAATGGCGACTGGGGGCTTGGGACTTGGGGCTTTCAAGCCGTGCTGCGACCCGTTATCTATGCCAACCGGCCGCGGGCGAGGCGCACTGTCGCGCCTGATGGACCGCCCGGGAACCCGGGTTAGGGGATCGTGCCATGACCGCCAAGACGAGCTTTCGGGGCTCCTTCACAGCGCTCGTGACGCCGTTCAAAAACGGTTCGATCGACGAGAAGGGGTTTCGCGAACTGGTGGCTTGGCAGATCGCCGAGGGAACCCAAGGGTTGGTTCCGGTCGGCACCACCGGCGAGAGCCCGACCTTGACCCATGAGGAACATCGCCAGGTGGTCGAATGGTGCGTTGAGGAGGCCCACGGCCGCGTGCCGGTGGTCGCCGGCGCCGGCTCAAACTCGACCAAGGAAGCGGTCGGTCTGGCGCGCCACGCCGAAGAGTGCGGCGCCGACGCGGTGCTGGTGGTCACCCCTTACTACAACAAGCCGACACAAGAGGGGCTCTATCAGCACTTCAAGGCCATCAATAACGCGATCGGTATCCCGATCATCGTCTACAACATTCCGCCGCGCTCGGTCATCGATCTGTCGGTCGACACCATGAAGCGGCTGTTTGAGCTGCCGAACATCGCCGGCGTCAAGGATGCGACTGCAAACATGGCGCGCGTGACGCAGCAACGTGCGGAAATGGGCGAGGATTTCAATCAGCTTTCAGGCGAAGATATCACCGCGCTCGGATTCATGGCGCACGGCGGCCACGGTTGTATTTCGGTCACCTCGAATGTGGCGCCGCGGTTATGTGCTGAATTCCAAGCGGCCTGCCTGAAGGGTGATTTTGCCGCCGCGCTGAAACTGCAAGACAAGCTGGCGCCGCTGCATATCAATCTGTTCATCGAAGCCAGTCCCGCGCCGATCAAGTATGCGCTGTCGCTGATCGGCAAATGCGCCAATATGCTCCGCCTGCCGATGGTGCCGGCAAGCGAGCGGGCGCAGGTCGCCGTGCGTCAAGCGATGGTGCATGCCGGCCTGATCAACTGACGATCCTCGTTTGCGCACGAACGGATTTTCTTCATTTTTATTTACGTAACGCGGTTTCGCCGCCGATCAACCCAGGGAGGGTTCGATGCTCGAGGAATTTAAAAAATTCGCGATGCGAGGCAATGTCGTCGATCTCGCCGTGGCCGTGATCATCGGCGCGGCTTTCGGCGCGGTCGTCACTTCGCTGGTCGGCGACATCGTCATGCCGCTTATCGGCTCGATTACCGGCGGGCTCGATTTCTCCAACTACTTCGTTCCGCTGTCGTCAAAAGTAACGGCAGCCGCTCTCGCCGACGCCAAGAAGCAAGGGGCGGTGCTCGCTTGGGGCAGTTTCCTCACTCTTGCCATCAACTTCGTCATCATTGCTTTTGCATTGTTCCTTGTGGTCAAGGGCATCAACCGGTTGAAAGCGCCGCCGCCTGCTCCTGCGGCTCCGTCTGCCGAAGTGCAGCTGCTGACCGAGATCCGCGACGCGCTGAAGACGCGCTAGGCCCGGATGGCGGTAAAGCCGGCAAAGCCTGAAAGGAAACAGCGGGTCGTCGCCGACAACCGCAAGGCGCGCTTCCATTATTTCATCGACGAGACCATGGAGGCGGGGCTTGCGCTCACCGGCACCGAGGTCAAATCGCTGCGGGCGGGAAAAGTGACGATCGGAGAATCCTATGCCGACGCTCGCGGCGGCGAGATTTGGCTGATCAACTCCAACATTCCGGAGTATCTGCAGGCCAACCGTTTCAACCACGCGCCGAAACGGCCGCGCAAGCTTCTGCTGCATCGCCGCCAGATCAGCAAGTTGATCGGCGCGGTCGAGCGTGAAGGGCGGACACTGGTTCCGTTGAAGCTCTATTTCAACGACAAGGGCCGCGCCAAGGTCGAACTGGCGCTGGCGCGCGGCAAGAAGTTGTTCGACAAACGCGACACGGAAAAGAAGCGGTCGTGGGAGCGCGAGCGCGGCCGGCTGCTGCGGCAGAAAGGTTGAACACCGTGCCGCCGATCACGCTCGACCACTGCGTCATCCACGTAACCGACTGGGAACGCTCGAACGCCTTCTACACCAAGGTGCTCGGCGCCGAGCTGATCGCCCGGCCGGTCGGCTACGCCTATCGTTTCGCCGACCGGCAGCTCAACGTTCATGGCCCCGGTGTTCAGCCGGCGGAAGTGGCGCGGCTTCCGGTCGCGCCCGGCAACAGCGACCTTTGTTTTGAATGGCGCGGACCGATCGTGGATGCGATGAAGCACCTTGAGCGTTGCGGTATCGCCGTCGAGCGGGGTCCGATGCAGCGCTTTGGCGCAAAGGGTAAAGGCACCAGCGTCTATTTCCGCGATCCCGACGGCTCGTTGATGGAATTCATGTCTTATGCGCACAATTCGGAAAAGGGGTCGCCGGATTTCGGACAAGACCATGCGCCGGTGAAACCCGGAGAGAAACCGATGTCGCAGGCGAGAGAAGCATCCGGCCAGCACGATCCGACCCATCTTCCGTCCAACATTCCGGCGCCGCAGGACGATGGTGCGGTGCGGCATCTGACCGGCATGAAGCTTCCCGATCTGGCGCTGCCGGCGACACGGAGCGGCGCGTTCAACCTGTCGGTGATCGGCGGCCGTACCGTGCTTTACATTTATCCGCGCACCGGCGTGCCCGGTGTCGATCTGCCGCCCGGCTGGGATGATATTCCGGGCGCCCGCGGCTGCACGCCGCAGTCGTGTAGCTTCCGCGATCATTTCGCCGAGCTTAAAGCTCTCGGCGTCGGGCAGGTTTTCGGCCTTTCGACCCAGGACACCGACTATCAGCGCGAGGCCGCCGAGCGCCTGCACCTGCCATTCGCGATCATGTCCGACGCCGAACTCAAATTTACCCGCGCGCTCAAGCTGCCGACGTTTGTGGCGGCCGGCCAGACGCTGCTCAAACGCATGGCGCTGGTCATCGACGACGGCGTCATAACCAAGGTCTTCTATCCGGTATTCCCGCCGGATCAGAGCGCGGCTGAAGTTATCGCCTGGCTCAAGACGTGATTGGCGTGACCGCAGGTCAGCGAAAGATCGGGCTGGCGGCGAAAAACCGCGTCATGAAATCGTTGAACGCCTTGAGTTTCGCCGAAAGCTGGCGCGCGGCGGGATAGACCGCGTAGATCGTCGCCTCCGGCAAGGCGTAGTTCGGCAGCACCGCCACAAGCTTTCCGTCTTTGAGGTCGTTACGAAAAAAGTCGATCGGCCCATAGGCAATGCCGAGGCCGCGCAACGCGCCGGTCCGCAGCACATGCCGGTGGCTGGTCACGATCGGCCCGCTCACCTTCACCACCCGCTCGCCGTCCGCCCCGATGAGGTTCCATTCGTCGGGCACCACGACATAGCTGTAACTGAGGCAATCGTGCGTGGTGAGATCCTCGGGCGTGTGTGGCGTTCCGCGCCGCGCCAGATAATTCGGCGCGGCACAAAGCACGCGGCGCGAGGTATTGAGCTTGCGCACGGTGAGACTGGTGGATGTCCCGCGGGGCAGGTCGACGCTGATGGCAACGTCGTAGCCGCCTTCGATCGGATCGGTGATGCGGTCGTTGTGCGTCAGATTGATGCGCAGCTTTGGGTAGGCGACGAGGAAATCGGTGATCGCGGCGCCGATCTCGGCAAGGCCGAAATTGGTCGGCGCGATGACCCGCAATTCACCGCGGGGCTCGTTATGCAGCGCGCTCGCGGTCCGCTCGGCTTCGTCGAGATCGGCGAGGATGCGCCGGCATTGTTCGTAGAAGGCGCGGCCGGTGGCAGTGACGCTGACGCGCCGCGTGGTGCGGTCAAGCAGGCGCGCGCCGAGACGTTCCTCGAGTTGGAGTACGTGTTTGCTGGTCGCGGCGCGCGACAGACCGAGCTTGTCCGCCGCGCGCGTGAAGCTGCCGGCGTCAATAACGGCGGTAAAAACTCTAGCATTTTCAAAGCGATCCATCTTTACGGCCTGGATTGTCAATTATTGATTGACAATCTATTTCGCTGAATGCCGATGATCAAGCCGGTTTTGCGGCGTAGCTTGCCGCGTCTGACCGTGGGGAATCCACACCGAGGAGGCACGTCATGCCGAAATTTATCGTCGCACCGCACTTCCGCCTTCAGGAGTGGGTCGCCGAGGAGAAGGGACACTTCGCCGCCGAAGGTCTCGATTACGAGTTTCGCGAAGCAATGGATTCGAGCACGGCGAGCGGCCATAACCTCGGCAACAAGGTTGGCGCCTATCAGACTTTCGAGGCGGGGCGAACCTGCAACGTCAGCGGCGCCTGCCATTGGACGGTGAACGTCGCGGCCTCCAATGGTCACGGCAAGCTTTACGCCGACTGCTACTCGGTGTCGCCGTGCGGGGTATTCGTGCCGGCGGATTCGAAAATAAGGGCTCCGGCCGATCTCGCCGGCGTGCCGATCTCGGTCGGCTATCAATCCGGCAGTCACTACGCCACCATCCAGGGTCTCGAACAGTATCTCAAGCCGGAACAGATCAACCTGTCATTCAACGACGGCATGCTGTTCAGCCGTATGGAGCTGCTGATCGACGGCAAGTTGCCGGCGGCTTCGTTGTTCTCCGGGCCGTATTATTTTGCCGAGCAACTCGGCTTCCGCAAAGTCATCGACACCACCTTTATGATAGCTTCGATGGTCACCGGCACGCCGGACCCCGAGGATGTGCGGAAATATTTCCGGGCGCTGCGCCGCGCGCAGCGGGACATCGATCTGCGGCCGGAGCTGTACACGCATTACTATAAGAAAGAATTTCCGGTTCGCTTCCACGACCAGATCGACACGCGGCGCTGGGGTCCGGGCGAACGGCTGGTGTTCGAGCCATATTCCAAAGAGACGTTTGAAGAGTCGTTCGAGTGGATCGAGCGCCACGGCATCTTCCCGCCGGGCGAAATGGGGGCCGGCAACTACGAAGCCGCGATCTACGCTTGACGCTTAGACCACATCAAGAAACGTTCGCACTTTGGCGAACACGTCGCGGAACATTTGCGGCGTCAGCACGCCGGTCGACGTGTTGTAGCGCGAGCAATGATAGCTATCGAATAAACTGATCGCGCCCATCGGGTGCATGCAGCCGTGCTTGAACGGAAAGTCGCGGCGCTTGGCGTTACGCGCGGTAATGGTAATGAAGGTTTCGTGCGCGATCCGCCCGAGCGCAACGATGGCGCGAAGCTTCGGCATTTCGCCGATGGTGGCGGTGAGGAAATCGCGGCAGGTGGTAATCTCCTGCGGCGTCGGTTTGTTCTCCGGCGGCACGCAACGCACGGCGTTGGTGATGCGGCAGTCGATCAGGGCCAGGCTGTCGTCGATCCGGGCTTCAAATTCTCCGCGCGCGAAACCGAATTCCTTGAGCGTCGCGTAAAGCAAATTGCCGGCATGGTCGCCGGTGAACGGCCGGCCGGTGCGATTGGCGCCGCGCAGTCCGGGCGCCAGGCCGACGATCAACAAACGCGCGTCAATCGATCCGAACGAAGCAACCGGAGCGTTAAACCATTCCGGCTCCTTGGCTCGCCATTCCTGACGAAAGGCGACGAGCCGCGGGCAGCGTGGACAATCGCGGCCGGGCTTGCCGGTTGCGGGCGCCATCGCAGCCATCGCCGCCGACTAATCTTCGTCGAATTCGTCTTCGACCTCGATACGTTGCGCGGTCGCGGCTCCGGTCGAGGTTGGGCGCTGAAGGAATTGCGGGGTGTGTCGCGGCTCGCGCACCTCCCGCGGCTCGCGCTGCGGACGCTCGTTCGGATCGCGGCCGATCTTGTTTTGCATGGCGATGATGTCGATGAACTCGTCGGCCTGGCGGCGCAGCTCGTCGGCGACCATCGGCGGCTGCGTCGAAATCGTCGAAACCACGATGACGCGGACGCCGCGCCGCTGCACCGCTTCGACCAGCGAGCGGAAATCGCCGTCGCCGGAGAACAGCACCATCTGGTCGATGTGCGGAGCGATTTCCATGGCGTCGACCGCAAGCTCGATGTCCATGTTGCCCTTGACCTTGCGGCGGCCGGTTTGATCGACGAACTCTTTGGTCGCCTTGGTGACGACCGTGTACCCGTTGTAGTCGAGCCAATCGATCAGCGGGCGGATCGACGAATATTCCTGATCCTCGATCACGGCGGTGTAATAGAACGCGCGCACCAAATAACCGCGCGACTGGAACTCGCGTAAAAGCCGCTTGTAGTCGATATCGAAGCCGAGCGATTTGGTGGTGGCGTATAGATTGGCGCCGTCGATGAATAATGCGATTTTTTCAATCTGTGCCGACATGTGCTGATTTCTCAATACTTTTCCGGTTACGAAGCCGTATTGGTCCGCAATGGACTCTCGGCTCCGGGCGTTGGTTAAAACCTATTGTCGCCATCGCTAAACAGCGACGATGGCAAAAGCGCGATATCTCGCCTAAAGCCTATGCTCACTTTGCGCAAGGTTTCGCGTCGCCTCTGCGGCACGCCGCCGCGGAAACGGCTTAACGATAAGACCGCCGCGACTTACCCCGGAAGCCGCAATTGCGGCATGCCGCGGCCGCATCGAAAAAGGCCGGATTTTCCTTAAATCACGGGCTGTTCATGGAGAATGGCCTTGCACTTGTCGGCTGCTGACGATAGGTAACGCCCCGTCTGGCAGGGTTTGGTTGCCGGCATTCCCGAGGAGAAGCGCTTATGGCTCGTGTGACCGTCGAAGATTGCATCGACAAGGTCGAAAACCGCTTCGATCTCGTTCTGCTCGCGAGCCATCGCGCGCGCATGATCTCCTCCGGGGGCCAGATCGTGGTCGATCGCGACAACGACAAGAATCCGGTCGTGGCGTTGCGGGAGATAGCCGAAACGGCGGTTTCTCCCGAGGACCTCAAGGAGGAACTCGTTCATTCCTTGCAGAAATACGTCGAAGTGGACGAACCGGAGCCGGATGGTCTTCCGCTTATTGGTACACCCGGCACGGGGATCGATGCCGACGACACCGAGGTCACCACCGACCGCATGAGCGAAGAAGAGTTGCTCAAGGGCTTGGAGGGTTTGACCCCTCCCGAGACCCAGCCCGAGCCCGACGTCGAAGTCGGCGACGAGGAACTGTAAGCGCGGCCGTCCGCCCGGCTTTCGGCCGGGAATTAAGAAAAGTTGCGAACTGCCGCGACTTTTGTCGCCACCCATGGCGTTGGGCGCTCGTCTTGTGACGCTTAGCCCGTGCCATGATATTGTGACCAATTCGCCGGTTTTCGCCGGCGGAGACGAGGTCTTCATGGCGCGGTCGCCGATCGATTTGCCGCGGATGCAGAACCAGCCCGGACCGCAGGTCGCGCTGGCGCGCGGGCCCAATCTCGTGCCGCAGGTTGCCGAGGTCGCGCGCAAACCGCGCAAGCCGGCGCTGATGCGGCAGTTCGAGCTGATCGACCGGGTCAAACAATATAACCCCGCTACCAACGAAGACCTGCTCAACCGCGCTTACGTCTATGCCATGCGCGCCCACGGCGAGCAGAAGCGCGCTTCGGGCGACCCCTATTTCTCCCATCCGCTGCAAGTCGCCGCGATCCTCACCGATCTGAAGCTCGACGACGCGACGATTGCCGCGGCGCTCCTGCACGACACGATCGAGGATACCGACGCCACCCGGGTCGAGATCGATCGGTTGTTCGGCAAGGATATCGGCACCCTGGTCGAGGGGCTGACCAAGCTGAAGCGGCTTGATCTTGTTTCCAAGGAAGCCAAGCAGGCGGAGAACCTGCGCAAGCTCCTGCTTGCCATCGCCGCCGACGTGCGCGTGCTGCTGATCAAACTCGCCGACCGCCTCCATAACATGCGAACGCTGGAGCACCGGCCGCCGGAAGCGCGGCGCGTCACGGCGGAGGAGACGCTCGACATTTATGCGCCGCTCGCCGGACGCATGGGCATGCACGAGATGCGCGAGGAACTCGAAGATCTGTCGTTCCGCGAACTCAATCCCGACGCCTACAAGGTCATCACCGAGCGGCTCGAGGCGCTCGCCGCACGAAGCAAGAGCTGGATCGCCGAGATCGAGCAGCAGCTCGCGCGCAAGCTCGCCGACAGCGGCATTGCCGCCGAAGTCGGTGGCCGCCGCAAGCGAGCCTACCCGATCTGGCGCAAGATGGAGCGGAAGGCGGTCGGCTTCGAGCAATTGTCCGACATTTTTGGCTTCCGCGTCGTGGTCGGCGGCGTGGCCGAGTGTTACCGGGCGCTCGGCATCGTTCACACCACCTGGCCGGTCGTGCCCGGGCGCTTCAAGGATTACATCTCCACGCCCAAGCAAAACGACTACCGCTCGATCCATTCGACCGTGATCGGGCCGGGCAAGCAGCGTGTCGAATTGCAGATCCGTACCCGGGCCATGCACCAGATCGCCGAATATGGCATTGCCGCGCATGCGCTATACAAGGATGGCGTCGGTTCGCCGACGGAAATGCTGTCGCGGGAGTCGAGCGCGTATGCGTGGCTCCGCCGCACCATCGAGCTGCTGGCGGAGGGTTCCAATCCGGAAGAATTTTTGGAACACACCAAGCTCGAATTGTTCCACGATCAAGTGTTTTGCTTCACGCCGAAGGGCAAGCTGATCGCGCTGCCGCGCCGCGCCACGCCGATCGACTTCGCCTACGCGGTGCACACCGATGTCGGCAACATGGCGGTTGGAGCCAAGATCAACGGCAAGATCGGGCCGCTCAGTTCGCAGTTGCAAAACGGCGATGAGGTGCAGATCCTCACCGCCAAGGCACAGACCGCTCCACCCGCCGCCTGGGAATCCATTGCGGTAACGGGCAAGGCTCGCGCGGCAATCCGCCGCGCCACGCGCGCCGCGGTGCGCGACCAGTATTCGGGGCTCGGCCGCCGCATGCTCGAGCGGCTGTGCCAGCGCGCCAAGATCGGCTATTCGGACGAGCAATTGCAGGGCGCGTTGCCGCGGCTGGCGCGCGCGTCGATCGACGACGTGATGTCGGCGGTCGGACGCGGCGAAATGAAAGCTTCCGACGTCGTGCGCGCCATGTATCCCGATTATAAGGATGAGCGCGTTACGCCGGCAGCGCCGAAGTCCGAGACCGGCTGGTTCGGGCTAAAGCGTGCCAAGGCGGTGAAGTTCAAGCTGCCGGAGAAGTCGGAGAATGGCGCCGCCATCCCGATCCGCGGCATTAACTCGAATCTGCCGGTGCGGTTTGCGCCGAACGGCGGCGCGGTGCCCGGCGACCGCATCGTCGGTATCATGACGCCGGGCGAGGGGATCACCATTTATCCGATCCATTCCGAAGCGCTCAAACGGTTCGAGGACGTTCCGGAGCGATGGCTTGACGTGCGGTGGGACATCGACGACGGCGCACCTCAGCGTTTCCCGGCCCGCCTCGCGGTGCAATCCGTCAATGAGCCCGGCTCGCTCGCTCAGATCACTCAAGTGATCGCCGAGCATGACGGCAACATCGACAATATCCGCATGTCGCGCCAATCGCCCGACTTCACCGAAGTGATCATCGACCTCGAAGTCTACAATCTCAAACATTTGACTTCGATCATCTCGCAATTGCGCGCGAAGAAGGTGATCGCCAACGCAGAGCGGCTGAACGGCTAAGTTGGCCGCATACGCGATCAACCTTGCGTTCGATTACAGACGCGAATGCGGTTGTCGATCGATGGGGAAAGCTCGACTGACCCTCTATTTATCTATCTTGCGTTGGTGGATTGACGCATGTATATACATACTAGGATATACGGAGACGTTGCAATGGCAATTGCTCGGGTCTTCAAGTCAGGGAACAGCCAAGCGGTTCGCTTGCCTAAAGAATTCCGCTTCCGCAGCAAGGAGGTGGAAATCGTCAGGCGCGGCGATGAAGTCGTGCTACGCGAGAAGTCCAAAGGGATGGCGCGCGCGTTTGAGCTCATTGCGAGCTTACCGATAGATGACTTGGCCGACGAGCGGGACGACCCGCCGCAGGAGCGCGACGGGTTGTGATTGCGCCGCGTTATCTGCTGGACACCGATACGTTCGTCTATATCCGCCGCGGCCGTCCCGCTGGGGCGCAAGCGCGCTTTCAGCGGTTGCAGCCGGGACAAGCAGTACTATCGGTTATCACCTATGGCGAATTGATTTACGGCATCGCGAAGAAAAAAGTGGGCCCTGAACCATTGTTGCGTTTGGAGGAGTTGACGCAGATCATTTCGGTGATCCCGCTAACGCGTGAGGCGGCTGCTGTCTACGGCGCAGCCCGCGCGGCGCTGTCGGCTAGAGGTGAAATGATTGGAGCCAACGATTTATGGATTGCGGCGCACGCCATCAGTCTTGGTTTGATTCTGGTCACCAACAACGAACGTGAGTTCAAACGGGTGCCCGATTTGAAAATCGAGAATTGGACCAGGTAGCCGTCAAAGCGATCGCATGCCCGCCATTGCTCCCATCCGCCTCGGCATCAACGTCGATCACGTCGCTACCGTGCGCAACGCGCGCGGCGGCAAACATCCCGATCCGCTGAAAGCCGCCGAGATTGCAATTGCCGCCGGCGCCGACGGCATCACCGCCCATTTGCGTGAAGATCGCCGCCACATCGTCGATGACGACGTGGTGCGGCTGAAAGCGCACATCAAACGGCCGCTCAACTTGGAAATGGCGGCGACGCCGGAGATGGTCGAGATTGCCCGCAAGCTGCGCCCACATGCTGCCTGCATCGTGCCCGAGCGGCGCGCGGAGCGTACCACCGAAGGCGGCCTTGACGCTGCCGGGCAGCGCGAGGCGTTGCGCGCGGCAGTCGGACAGCTCGCCGGCGCCGGTATTCGCGTCTCGCTGTTCATCGCCGCCGAGCCGGCCCAGATCGAAGCTGCGGCCGCGATCGGCGCACCGGTAATCGAAATCCACACCGGCGCCTGGTGTAACGCGGTCGTTGCAGGCGATGTCACGGTCGCCGCCACCGAGTTTGACCGCATCGCGCGTGGCGCGACGCTGGCAGCCGAGGCCGGTCTCGAAGTCCATGCCGGTCACGGGCTCGATTTCATCAGCGCGGAAAAGATTGCGTCGCTGCCTGAAATCGTCGAGCTCAACATCGGGCATTTCCTGATCGGCGAGGCGCTGTTCGAAGGTCTTGGCGACGCCGTCCGTCACATGCGCACCGCGATGGACAGAGGCCGCGCGCGTAGCGCGGGGCGGGCACCATGATTCTCGGCATCGGCTCCGATATTTGCGACGCGCGCCGCATCGCCGCGGTGATCGAACGCCATGGCGACCGCTTTATCGACCGTATCTTCACGCCGGCCGAGCGTGCCAAGGCGGAGCGGCGGCGAAACCGGTTCGAGACCTATGCCAAGCGTTTCGCGGCCAAGGAAGCTTGCGCCAAAGCGCTGGGAACCGGGCTGCGCGCGGGCGTCTGGTGGCGCGATATCGCCGTCGTCAATCTGCCGGGGGGACGGCCGACGCTTGAATTGACCGGGGGTGCCAAGCGGCGTCTCGATGCCCTCACGCCCGCCGGCTATCAGGCGCGTATTGACCTGAGCATGACCGACGAAGGGCCGATGGCACAGGCTCTGGTGGTCATTTCCGCCACTGCCGTCGGCACGCCTTGGCGCTGCCGGACCGCATGACAATCCGTCATCTCCTGCCGCTCTGGCGGTAAGCCCATGGCGTGTCTAAGTAATGTCGATTCGGGTGAAGCCGCGGCGAATTCCCGCGTGCAATTGCGCGGGTATGGCGCAGCGGCTACAAGTTTGCGGGGCGCGAGCTTCCACAACGGAACAATAGGCTTATGAGCGTGCAGACCGGGACAAAACGGAAAGAGGGCGGATTCGCCGAAACCATACGCGTTATCTTCCACGCGCTTATCATCGCCCTGGTCATCCGTACCTTCCTGTTTCAGCCCTTCAATATCCCGTCCGGCTCGATGATCCCGACCCTGCTGGTCGGCGATTATCTGTTCGTGTCGAAATATTCCTACGGCTACACCCACTATTCGCTGCCGTTCTCGCCGCCGATCTTCACCGGCCGCGTTGTCGGTCAACCGGTCGGGCGCGGCGACGTGGTCGTCTTCCGCCTGCCCAAGGATGACTCCATCGATTACATCAAGCGCGTCATCGGGCTGCCCGGCGACCGCATCCAGATGATCGATGGCGTGCTCAACATCAACGGTCAGCCGGTCAAGCGCGAGCGCGTCGACGACTTCGTCTCCGACGACGACGGCGCGGTCCAGCGGGTCAAGCGCTATCGCGAGACGCTGCCGAACGGGGTGAGCTACACGACACTCGATCTCACCGATAACGGCTTCTACGACAACACTCAGGTCTACACCGTGCCGCCCGGTCATTATTTCATGATGGGCGACAACCGCGACAACTCGACCGACAGTCGTGTGATCAGCGCGGTAGGCTACGTGCCTTACGAGAACATCATCGGCAGGGCGCAGATCATCTTCTTCTCGATCAGGGACGGCGCGCACGCCTGGGAGGTGTGGCGTTGGCCGTGGACCGTGCGCTGGGCTCGATTCTTCACACTGGTGCGATGAGCAGCCGGGGCAGGAGCAAATCAGTTCCAGCTCCAAAAGAGCCGCCCGTCGTCGAGGCAGCCCCTAACGACGCTCAGAAGGACGTGCGCCGCCGCCGCCGGCGCGGCGATACGTCCCTGGAAGAGCGTATCGGCTATCGCTTCAAGGATCATGTGCTGTTCGCCAGCGCGCTGTCGCATATCTCCGCGCTCAAGGGCGTGCGCAACCGCGGCGGCAGCTATCAGCGGCTGGAATTTCTCGGTGACCACGTGCTCGGCCTCGTCATCTCCGACATGCTCTATCGCGCGTTTCCGAAAGCCGACGAGGGTGAGCTGTCGCGTCGGCTCGCCGATCTCGTGCGCAAGGAAACCTGCGCGGAGATTGCGCGCGCCATCGATCTCGGGGCGGCCATTCGTCTCGGCTCGTCGGAAGCCAATGCGGGCGGCCGAGGCCGCCCGGCGATCCTCGCCGACGTGTGCGAGGCGTTGATCGGCGCGGTCTATCTCGACGGCGGCTATACTGCCGCCGAGGCGCTGGTCGGCCGGCTCTGGGAGGCGCGGCTGCGCAGCACTGCCCAGCCGTTGCGCGATCCGAAAACCGTCCTGCAGGAATGGGCGCAGGCGCGCGGCTTGCCGACGCCGGCCTATCGCGAAATTGCCCGCTCCGGGCCGCATCACAGTCCGGAATTCCGCGTCGCCGTCGTCCTCCCACAACTTGCTCCCGCCGAAGGCTCCGGCCGCTCCAAGCGCGCCGCAGAGCAGGCCGCCGCCGCCGCCATGATGGCGCGCGAAGGCGTCAAGCTCGACCGCCGCGATGGTTGAGCCGTCAGGCGACGGCTCTTCGCCAGTCACCGCCACGCGTTGCGGCTTCGTGGCTTTGATCGGGGCGCCGAATGTCGGTAAATCGACTTTGCTTAACGCACTGGTCGGCGCCAAAGTCTCCATCGTCACGCCCAAGGTGCAGACGACGCGCGCGCTGGTCCGCGGCATCGCCATGGCGGGCGCCGCGCAACTCATCTTTGTCGATACACCGGGGATTTTCGCACCGCGCCGTCGGCTCGACCGCGCCATGGTCGGCAGCGCTTGGGGCAGTACGCGGGACGCCGACATCGCCGCGCTGTTGATCGACGCGCAAAAGGGCGTCGACGACGACGATGCGATCCTGCGCGGTCTTGCCGATGTCCGCACGCCCAAAGTCCTGGTGCTCAACAAGATCGACCTGGTGAACAAGCCGGTATTGCTGAAGCTCGCGCAAGCGCTCAACGAGCGTGCGACGTTTGCCGGCACGTTCATGGTATCGGCGCTGACCGGCGACGGCATTACCGACCTCAAAGAGTTTTTCGCCGCGCAGGTGCCGGAAGGGCCGTGGCTTTATCCCGAGGATCAGATATCGGACGCGCCGTTGCGCCAGCTTGCCGCCGAGATCACCCGCGAAAAACTATATCTGCGTCTGCACCAGGAATTGCCTTATCAGTCCACGGTCGAAACCGAGGTCTGGAAGGAGCTCAAGGACGGTGCGGTACGCATCGAGCAAACCGTCTATGTCGAGCGCGAAAGTCAGCGCAAGATCGTGCTCGGCAAAGGCGGCCAGACCATCAAGGCGATCGGGGCGGCGGCGCGCGCCGACATCGCCGCTGCGATCGAGCACCCGGTGCATCTTTTTCTGTTCGTGAAGGTGCGCGAAGGCTGGAGCGAGGACCCGGAGCGTTACCGCGAAATGGGCCTGGAATTTCCGAAAGAGTAGCCATCGTGGCCGGCATCAGGCCGGGCATGGCGAAGAAGAGAGCCTGCGAATCCTCGCAAAGCGCGCTACATACAGTCCATGCAATGGACCGATGAAGGCGTCGTGCTGGGCGTGCGGCGCCACGGCGAAACGAGCGTCATTCTCGAATTGCTGACGCTGGAGCGCGGCCGCCATCTCGGCCTTGTGCGCGGCGGTACCGGTGCGCGGCTGCGCGGGGTGTTGCAGCCCGGCAATTCGTTGCGCGCGACCTGGCGGGCGCGGCTCGACGACCATCTCGGCAATTACACGGTCGAAGGCATCCATCTGCGTGCTGCCGGATTCCTCCCCGCCGCGCATGCCGTGCACGGCGTCACCCATCTCGCCGCCTTGTGCCGGCTCTTGGCCGAACGCGAGCCGCATGCGCGCATCCATGCCGCGCTGGAAGAAATCCTCGAAGCGCTCGACGATCGGGCAGCGGTAGCGCCGATGATCGCGCGCTTTGAGCTTGCATTCCTGGCCGAGCTCGGTTTCGGCCTCGATCTGTCATGCTGCGCTGCCACCGGCAGCAAGGACGATCTGATTTATGTCTCGCCGCGCTCCGGGCGGGCGGTTTCGCGGGCCGGTGGCGAGGATTACCGCGACAAGCTGATGCGGCTTCCGGGTTTTCTCCGCGCCGCCGACGATCCGCACTCCGCCGGCGACCTCACCGATGCCTTTGCGCTGACCGGGTTTTTTCTGGAGCGCCATGCTTTCGCCCCGCGTGGGCTTGCGTTACCCGACGCGCGCGAGCGTTTCATCGCCGCCGTTCTTGTTCAGAACGGCCAACCGCGCTAACCCGTCGGCAGCATGGCCAAGAAGGTGATTCCCGCCGATTCGGGCGGTGTGCAGGATATTCCACTGCGCGAGGCGCTGGAGGAGCGGTACCTTGCGTACGCGCTTTCCACCATCATGCACCGCGCGCTGCCCGACGCCCGCGATGGGCTCAAGCCGGTGCACCGGCGCATCCTCTACGGCATGCGGCTGCTTCGGCTCGATCCCGGCGCCGCCTCGAAGAAATCGGCCAAAATCGTCGGCGACGTGATGGGCAATTTCCATCCGCACGGCGATCAGGCGATCTACGACGCGCTGGTGCGGCTGGCGCAGGATTTTTCCTCGCGCTATCCGCTGGTGGACGGGCAGGGCAATTTCGGCAACATCGACGGCGATAACCCGGCCGCGATGCGTTACACCGAAGCGCGGCTGACCGATGCGGCGCGGCTTCTGCTCGACGGCATCGACGAAGACGCCGTCAATTTCCGCCCGAGTTATGACGGGGTCTCGCAGGAGCCGGTGGTGTTGCCGGCGGCGATCCCGAACCTGCTCGCCAACGGCTCGCAGGGGATCGCGGTCGGCATGGCGACCTCGATCCCGCCGCATAACATCGCTGAATTGTGCGACGCCGCGCTGCATCTGATCGATCAACCCAACGCGCGCACCAAGACGCTGTTGAAATTCGTACCAGGTCCGGATTTCCCGACTGGCGGCATCATCGTCGATCCGGCCGAGGCCATCGCCGAAGCCTACGCGACCGGCCGTGGCTCGTTCCGGCTGCGTGCGCGCTGGCGCAGCGAGGATACCGGGCGCGGCACCTATCAGATCGTTGTCACCGAAATCCCCTGGCAGGTGCAGAAGATGCGGCTGGTCGAGCGCATCGCCGAGCTGATCAATGAAAAGAAGCTGCCGTTGATTGCCGATATGCGCGACGAATCCGCCGAAGATGTGCGGCTGGTGCTCGAGCCGCGTTCGCGCAGCGTCGATCCGGTACTGATGATGGAGAGCCTGTTCAAGCTCACCGAGCTGGAAAGCCGGGTGGCGCTGAACATGAACGTGCTGGTCGGTGGCCGCGTGCCGAAAGTGGTCGGGCTCGCCGAGGTGTTGAGCGAATGGCTAGGGCACCGGCGCGAGGTTCTGCTGCGCCGCTCGCGCTATCGCCTCGGCCAGATCGAAAACCGGATCGAAGTGCTGGGCGGCTATCTCGTCGCCTATCTCAATATCGATAAAGTCATCAAGATCGTTCGCAACGAGGACGAGCCGAAGCCGGTCTTGATGAAGACGTTCAAGCTCTCCGACGTCCAGGCCGATGCCATCCTCAATATGCGGCTGCGCAACCTGCGCCGTCTGGAAGAGATTGAGATTCGCAACGAAGACAAAGCGCTGCGAGCGGAAAAGAAGTCGATCGAGAGCCTGATCCGTTCCGAAAAGGAACAATGGAAGACGGTCGCCGGGCAGGTTCGCGAGGTGCGCGACCGCTATGGCGCCAAGACACCGCTTGGCAAGCGCCGCACCACGTTTGCCGACGTTCCGCGCCATGACGAAGCCGAGATCGAGGAGGCTTTGGTCGAGCGTGAACCGATCACCGTCGTGGTGTCGGAGAAGGGCTGGGTCCGCGCGTTGCGCGGCCAGGTCGCCGATCTTTCAAGCCTCGCATTCAAGACCGACGACGCGCTCAAGCTTGCGTTCTTCGCCGAGACCACCTCGAAGCTTCTGGTCTTTGCCACCAACGGGCGCTGCTACACCATCGAGGCTGCGAAACTCCCCGGCGGCCGCGGTCATGGTGAGCCGGTACGCATGTATATCGATCTCGAGCAGGACGCCGATGTGATTTCGGTGTTCCGCTACGAAGGCGGACGCAAGCTGATTGTTGGTAGCTACGAGGGCAGGGGCTTCATCGCTCCCGAGGACGAATGCGTCGCCAATACCCGCAAGGGCAAGCACATCCTCAATGTGAAGCTGCCGGACAAAGCTTGCGCGATCGCGGTCGCCGAAGGCGAATTGGTCGCCGCCATCGGCGAGAACCGCAAGATGCTGGTGTTTCCGATCGATCAGGTGCCGGAAATGACGCGCGGCCGCGGCGTGCGGCTGCAACGCCATAAGGACGGCGGGCTGTCCGACCTCAAGACGTTTGAAGCGGAAAAGGGTCTGAGCTGGACCGATTCCGCCGACCGGGTGTTTACGCTGTCGCTGAAAGAGCTTGCCGATTGGCGCGGTAATCGTGCCGACGCCGGCCGCCTGGCGCCGAAAGGCTTTCCGAAAACCAACAAATTCGGCGGCGGCGCCAAGGGGCCGACGGCGAACGGCGGCTAGTGGTTCGATTCTAACATTCGCATCCGTATTCGGCACCCTCTCATGCGAATGTTAGAATCAAAAGGACCACTAGCAAATTTGCGGCTTAGTGGAGCTTTGGATTTGACATTCGCTTCTCGAGTTCGCCGCCAGGTGGGTAGCGAATGTCAAATCCGCTCCACTAGCATCCGACCAACTTTGGACCCCGGACAGTGGACGGCGTAAACACGACCGGTAATTCGCAACACGCGGCTAATGAAATGAATATTAGTTCGCTATTATAAATGAATATAGATTCACAGCATTCTTCGGACAACCAGGCACCGGACCAAAGACCGATCCTGATCGTGCCCTATATGTGGGTCGGCGATTTCGTGCGGGGCCACTCGGTGGTGACGCTGCTGCGTGAGCGCTTCCCCGATCGGCCGGTGGATGTGCTGGCGACGACGCTGTGTGCGCCGCTAGCCGGCTACATGCCCGGCATTAGGCAGACCGTTGTGGTCGACCTGCCGCGCGGGCGGATTGCGCTGTCGCAACAACTCGCCTTG
>DATKRE010000084.1:0-32008 GCA_035532335.1 Xanthobacteraceae bacterium
TTTCGGAGAGATTAAACGTCAGTCCGGCAGGCATTGTTCGGCGGCGATGGCGTAAAGACGTAGCTCGCCGAGCATGTGCGCGGTGAAGGTGAGCGCGCCGAACAGGCTGAAAATCGCCCGATCGCGCACGTTGAGCCCGCCAGCATAGGCGCCGAACGCCGGCATGACCAGCCGCCTGCCGTCACCGGCAAAGCATCGTCGGCTCACGGCACGGCCGCGCCGCGCCACGCGCGCCAGCGGATGCAGATGTCCGGCGATCTCGCCGTCGGCGGTTTGTGCGGACGGCAGGTGCCGGAACGTCAACGCGCCGAAGGCGAGCGCGTTGGCATGGCTGCCGCCGATGTCGTCAGGCAGATCGGCATCGTGATTGCCGGCGATCCAGACCCAGTCGCGACCCCGTTGCAGCGCCTTGAGCGCGCCGCGGTCGCTCGCGCTCATGCGCAAAGGTCCGCCGTCGTCGTGGAAGCTGTCGCCGAGCGCGATCAAAAGGCGAGGGGCGTAGCGTTCGATGAGCCGCGCCAGCCGCGCCAGCGTTACCGCGGTATCGTAGGGCGGCAGCAGCACGCCCCGGGTGGCAAAGGCCGAACCTTTTTCCAGATGCAGGTCGGCGACCACAAGCAGCCGTTCGTCCGGCCAATACAGCGCTCCGGCCGGATCGGCGACCAGTGTGACGCCGGCGAGCGTAATGACGTGATCCGCTCGTCCCGGCGAAAGCGTGGACCCAGCGGCTTCCTCTGGATTCCCGCTGGCGCGGGAATGAGCGGTCGAAGCATGGCTCCTCACTGCATTGCCTCCTTCACCAATTCGTCGGCCGCCTCGGCAAGCAGCGAATCGGCCGCCTCGCCGTAAACCGCCTCGCGTCCGATCTCCAGCATGACAGGTACGGCGAGCGGCGACACGTGGTCGAGGGCTTTATGAACGATTCGCCCCCGAATGCGCGAGAGCATATCGGCGAGGCGCCGCACGTCGAGAAGCCCGGTGGCGGCGTCGGCGCGGGCGGCGCGCAGCAGCACATGGTCGGGCTGATGACTGCGCAAGACGTCGTAAACCAGATCGGTCGAGATGGTGACCTGGCGGCGCGATTTCTCCTGTCCGGGGAACCGGCGCTCAATCAGGCCGGCGATGATCGCGCAACTGCGGAAGGTGCGCTTCATCAGTGCCGATTCGGCGAGCCAGGCTTCCAGATCGTCGCCAAGCATGTCTTCGTCGAACAGCGTGTCGAGCGATAATTCGCCGCGCTGGAGACGTTGCGCCACGTCGCCCAATCCCCAGACGGCAAGCGCGTATTCATTGGCGACAAAGCCCATCGGACGCAGCCGCGCGCGTTCGAGCCGGCGCGTCAGCAACATGCCGAGCGTTTGATGCGCGAGGCGGCCTTCGAACGGGTAGCAGATCAGGTAATGCTTGTTGCCGCGCGGGAAGGTCTCGACCAAAAGCTCCTGGACGCCCGGCATCTGCGAGCGCCATTGCTGGATTTCCAGCCATTCGCGCACCTGCGGCGGCAGCTCACGCCATTGCTGCGGATGGGCGATGATGGCGCGCACGCGGGCGGCAAGATAAGTCGAAAGCGGAAATTTGCCGCCTTCGTAAGCCGGGACTTTCGGGTCTTCGGCGTCGGAGCGCGAGACGTAAACCTCGTCCTCGACCAGCGCCTCGTATTTGAGGATTTCGCCGGCGAACACGAACGTGTCGCCCGGGACCATGGTCTCGACGAAATATTCCTCGACCTCGCCGAGCAGTCGTCCGCCGCGCGGGATCAGCTTCGAGGCGCGCGAGCGCACCAGCCGCACCTTGAGCATATCGGCCTCGACGATGGTGCCGACATTGAGCCGGTAGCGCTGCGCCACGTTCGGGTGGGCGATGCGCCAGCGGCCATCCTTGCCGAGCCGGATGCGGGCGAAGCGCTCGTAGGATTTGAGCGCGTAGCCGCCGGTGGCGACGAAATCGACCACCGCGTCGAAATCGGCGCGCGTCAGCGCCGCGTAAGGTGCGGCTGTCGTCACTTCGGCATAAAGCTCGTCGGCTGCGAACGGCTCGCCGCAGGCGCAGCCGAGCACGTGCTGCGCCAGCACATCGAGTGCGCCGATCCGCGCCGCCGGCGTGTCCTGCGCATTCTCGGCGATGGCGTCGAGCGCGGCGCGGCATTCCAGCACCTCGAACCGGTTGGCGGGCACCAGCACGCCTTCGGATGGTTCGTCCATGCGGTGATTGGAGCGGCCGATACGCTGAAGCATGCGCGAGGAGCCCTTGGGCGCGCCGACATTGATCACCAGATCGACGTCGCCCCAGTCGACGCCAAGATCGAGCGAGGAGGTGCAGACCACGGCGCGCAGCCGTCCGGCCGCCATCGCCTCCTCGACCTTGCGCCGCTGCGCCACGTCGAGCGAGCCGTGATGCAGCGCGATGGCGAGATTGTCGTCGTTGATCAGCCACAGCGTCTGAAAGATGGCTTCCGCCTGGCTGCGCGTGTTGACGAAAACCAGCGTGGTCCGGTGCGCTTTGATCAGCCGGTAGATTTCGTCGAGCGCATGCCGCGCCGAATGGCCGGCCCACGGCAGCCGCTCGCGCGTATCGAGCATGGTGACGCGCGGCGTGGCGCCGCCTTCGGCGATGACTAGATCGGCGCGGGCGTCGCTGCCTGCTTCCGCATGCTGCGGCACCATGAAACGGGCGAGGTCTTGCGGCTCGGCGACAGTGGCGGACAGGCCGACGGTGGTGAGCTTTGGCGCGAGGCGAAACAGCCGCGCCAGGCCAAGCGCGAGCAGGTCGCCACGTTTCGAGGTGACCAGCGCGTGCAATTCGTCGAGGATGACGCGCTTGAGCGAGCCGAACAGATACGGCGCGTCGGCCGAGGCGAGCAGCAGTGCAAGTTGCTCCGGCGTGGTGAGCAAGATGTCCGGCGGGTCACGCCGCTGGCGTTGCCGTTTCGAGGTCGGCGTGTCGCCGGTGCGGGTCTCGATCCGGATCGGCAAGGCCATCTCGGCGACCGGCGCTTCAAGATTACGCGCGATGTCGACGGCGAGCGCCTTCAACGGCGAAATGTAGAGCGTATGCAGGCCGCCCGCGCGTTGCAGGTTGCGGCCGGCGGAAACGAGCTTGCGCGTTTCCCCTCCGCTGCGCGGGGGGAGGGGAATTCTTTTTGTCTGCCGGACCGACGCTCCACTCAGTTCCACCAGGCTCGGCAGAAAGCCGGCAAGCGTCTTGCCGCCGCCGGTCGGCGCGATCAACAGCACCGAGCGGCCAGCGTGCGCCTTGACGAGCAGTTCGAGCTGATGCGCGCGCGGCGTCCAGCCGCGGCTGGCGAACCAGTGCGCGAAGGGTTCGGGCAATGTCGCTTGGCGTTCGAGAACCGTCATTGCAATTTCAGTTTATGCAGGTTGTGCGACAACAACGAGGCTATCGACTGGCACGCCTTTTTCACTGCGCACGGCGGCGTCGCGGACGGAGACGGGCGTAAGGCCGGCATCAGCGAGCGTGCGATGAATGTAGGGCGCGCCGTGCGCGTACCGTAACGTCGGCAACAGCTTCGCACCGTCGCCTTGATGCGTTTCGACGGTGAAGGCGAACACGCCATCGGGCGCCAGCACGCGCGCCACGCCGGCGACCGCCGGAGCGAGATCGTTCACATAGACAAAAACATCGGCGGCGACGACCAGATGATGCCGCGCGGCTTGACCAGCCGCGTCGGCGAGAAAGGCGACGACGTCGGCGGTGACGAGCCGGTCGTACAGGCCTTTCGTTTGTGCCTGCGCGATCATCGCCGACGCGAGATCGACGCCGATCAGCCAATCGACCAGCGGGCGAAACGCGGCGCCGGCCAATCCGGTGCCGCAGCCGAGATCGAGCATGCTGCCGAAACGCAGCGGCCGTCCGGCCGCGGTCATCGCCGTCTCAACCGCATCGTGCAGCAAGGCCGGTCCGCGATAAGCAAGCCGCTCGGTCAGCGCCACGTCGTAACGGCCGGCATATTGGTCGAACAGCCGCCGCACGTAAGTCTCGCTCATGGCGGGAGTGGCGTCGCCGGAAGCGAGTCGCGCGAGCTGCAACCGCGCGCCGTGGTAATCCGCCGGATCGGCGTCGCGCGCATTTTCCAACGCGGCGATCGCGCCGGTCAGGTCGCCGAGCCGTTCGCGGATGGTTCCGAGCGCGAACCAGGCGGTGGCGAAAGCCGGCGCCAGCGCGACCGTCTGCAGCAAAATCTCGGCGGCGGCGGCGAAATCGCCGCGCGCGGCCTGGTCGAGCGCCCACTTGTAGCGCCGGTCGGCGATCAGGTCGCCGGAAGAGACAAACAACGGACCGGTGTCGGACATTTAGACTCGCATTCGATTATTCAGAACGTATCTATGACACGGTTGATGCGGGTCGCGCGGCTCACTCGCAATTCCCCTCCCAACCCTCCCCCACGAGGGGGGAGGGAAAAGAAAAAAGAGGTCATGCGTCCTGAGGACATCCTGCTGCCGACGCCGGCCGGCATCTGCTGCAAGCTCGGCGGCTTCCACATCGATCCGACGCGGCCGGTCGAGCGGGCGCTGATCACGCACGCCCATTCCGACCATGCGCGCTCCGGTCACGGTGCGGTGCTGGCGACGCAGGAGACGCTCGATCTGATGCGGCTTCGCTACGGCGAAAATTTTGCCGGTGCGACGCAGGCGATCCGCTACGGCGAAAGCGTCGATCTCGGCGGCGCCACCGTCAGCTTCCATCCGGCGGGACACGTTCTCGGCTCGGCGCAAATCGCGGTCACCGCCGATGGCCTGCGCGTCGTCGCCTCCGGCGATTACAAGGACGCCGCCGACCCGACCTGTGCGCCGTTCGAACTCGTTGCCTGCGACGTGTTCATCACCGAGGCGACGTTTGCGCTGCCGGTGTTCCGGCACGGCGACGCCGACGGCGAGATCGCAAAACTTCTCGCCTCGGTCGCGCTGTTTCCCGAGCGCGCGCATCTGGTCGGCGCCTATTCGCTCGGCAAGGCGCAGCGCGTGATCGCACTGCTGCGCAAAGCCGGCTACGCCGCGCCGATCTACCTGCACGGCGCGATGGAGAGCATCTCTCGCTATTACGCCGAGTGCGGCATTGCGCTTGGCGAATTGCGCGCGGTGCGTGGCACCGACAAAGCCGCGCTTGCCGGCACCATCACGCTCTGCCCGCCGTCGGCGCTGAGCGATGTGTGGACCCGCCGGTTTCCCGATCCGCTGACCGCGTTTGCGTCCGGCTGGATGCGCATTCGCGCGCGAGCGCGGCAATACGGCGTGGCGTTGCCGCTGGTCATTTCCGATCACGCCGATTGGCCCGGCCTGACGGCGACCATCGCCGCGACCGGGGCGTCGGAAATCTGGGTTACGCACGGTCAGGAGGATGCGCTGGTGCATTGGTGCGCCACACGCGGACTGAAAGCGCGTCCCCTCGATATCGTCGGCTATGGCGATGAGGATGAAACCGGCGGCGAAGCGGGCAATGGTGCGGAGCAATGAACCGCTTCGCCGAGCTGATGGATCGGCTCACCTATGAGCCGGCGCGCAACGCCAAATTGCGGTTGATGACGGATTATTTCCGCTCGACGCCCGATCCCGAGCGCGGCTGGGCGCTGGCCGCGCTCACCGGCAGCTTGAGTTTTCCGCACGCCAAGGCCGGCCTGATCCGCAGCCTGATCGCCGAGCGCACCGACCCGGTGTTGTTCGAACTGTCTTACGATTATGTCGGCGATCTTTCCGAGACCGTCGCGCTGATGTGGCCGGCATCTTCATCGCTCGCGCAGAATATTCCCTCCCCCCTTGTGGGGGAGGGTTGGGAGGGGGGTAGCGCGGCAAGTGCTCGGGCGCCGGCGCAATCTCATTCCACCCCCACCTCTAACCCCTTCCCACAAGGGGGAGGGGAACTCTCCCTCACCGCGGTAATCGAGTCGCTCGGTACGCTCGGCAAGGCGGAATTGCCGGCGCGGTTGGCGCGCTGGCTCGATGCGCTCGACGAGACCGGGCGCTGGGCGCTGATCAAGCTCGTCACCGGCGGCTTGCGCATCGGGGTATCGGCGCGGCTCGCCAAAGCCGCGGTTGCTGCATTGGGTGCGGCCGACGCGCAGGACGTCGAACTGTTATGGCCCGGACTAAAGCCGCCCTATGTGCCGCTATTTGCCTGGCTGGAAGGCCGCGGCGAAAAGCCCGCCAGCGACGATCCGGCGCCGTTCCGGCCGGCGATGCTGGCGCACGCGCTCGACGAGCCCGATCTCGCCGGGCTCGACCCCGGCGAGTTTCTGGCGGAATGGAAATGGGACGGCATCCGCGTGCAGGCGGTAACCGGCAAGCGCGACGGCGTCATGCTGGCGCGGCTTTATTCGCGCACCGGCGAAGATATTTCGAAGAGCTTTCCCGATTTGATCGAAGCGTTGCGTGTTCCGGGCGCGATCGACGGCGAGCTTCTGATCGTGCGCGACCGGTGCGTGCAGTCTTTCAACGTGCTGCAGCAGCGGCTCAACCGCAAAACCGTCACCGGCAAGCTGATGACGGAATTCCCGGTGCATTTGCGCGCCTATGATCTGCTCGCGGATGGCGCGGAGGATTTGCGCGGGCTTTCGTTTGCCGCGCGCCGCGCGCGGTTGGAAGATTTCATTGCCCGGCTGAATGAACCGCGGATCGATCTCTCGCCGCTGGTTCCGTTCACGACCTGGGACGAGTTGGCGGCGGCACGGAAAAATCCAGCGACGGCCGGCGCCGATGCCGACGCCGATGCGGTCGAGGGTGTCATGCTCAAGCGGCGCGACGCGCTCTACGTGCCGGGACGACCGAAAGGTCCATGGTGGAAATGGAAGCGCGATCCGTTCATTGTCGATGCGGTGCTGATGTACGCGCAACGCGGCCACGGCAAGCGCTCGTCATTTTATTCCGATTACACTTTCGGCGTCTGGGCGCGCGGCGCCGACGGGGACGAATTGGTGCCGGTTGGCAAGGCCTATTTCGGCTTCACCGACGAGGAGCTGATCCAGATCGACCGCTTTGTGCGCAGTCACACCATCGACCGCTTCGGCCCGGTGCGTGAAGTCGCCCATGAAGCCGATGAGGGCCTGGTGCTGGAAGTCGCGTTCGAAGGATTGCAGCGTTCGACCCGGCACAAATCCGGATTGGCGATGCGGTTTCCGCGCATCAACCGGCTGCGCTGGGACAAGCCGCCGCGCGAAGCCGACCGGCTCGAGCGGTTGGAATCGATGTTGGTGCAGAGCCGGGAGTCAGCCGCTCGTCCTCGTGTCAGCGGCGACCCGGTCACATAGCCTTGGTCACTTCCGTCAGCGGCCAGCGCGCGCGGGGTGCGACCGAAAGCGGGTCGGTCAAGCCGAGTGCAAGCCGCTCGGCGCCGGCCCACGCAATCATCGCGCCATTGTCGGTGCACAACGCCGGCGGCGGCGCGACCAGCGACACGCCGATTTCGAAGGCGGCGCGGTGCAGGACTTTGCGGATCGCCTGATTGGCGGCGACGCCGCCGGCACAAACCAGCGCAGTCGGCTTGCCGATCTGGTCCGCAAACATCTGCAGTCCTTTGCGGACCCGGTCGAGCACCACGTCGCCGACTGCTTGCTGAAACGACGCGCACAAATCAGCGACGTCGTCATCGCTCAGCGGCGCGATCTTCTGCGCTTCGAGGCGCAGCGCGGTTTTCAGACCCGACAGCGAGAAGTTGGCGTCGTGCCGCCCGGTCATTGGCCGCGGCAACGCGAAGCGTTCCGGATCGCCGCGCGCCGCTTCCTTTTCCACCAGCGGCCCGCCGGGATAACCAAGGCCGAGCAGCTTTGCGGTCTTGTCGAAGGCCTCGCCGATCGCGTCGTCCAGCGTGCCGCCAAGCCGCAGATAATCGCCGACGCCGCGCACGCCGAGGATTTGGGTATGGCCGCCGGAGGCCAGAAACAGGCAATAGGGAAACGCGGTCCCGTCGGTGAGCCGCGCGGTCAGCGCATGCGCTTCCAGATGATTGACCGCGAGCAGCGGCTTGTCGTGCACGAGCGCGATCGCTTTTGCCGTGGTCAGGCCGACAATGACGCCGCCGATCAATCCGGGTCCGGCCGCGGCGGCGACGCCGTCGAGTTCGGCGAAGGAAAGCTTCGCCTCACTCATCGCCGTAGCGATGATGGTGTCGAGCGCCTCGACATGGGCGCGGGCGGCGATCTCCGGCACGACGCCGCCGAATTCGGCATGCTCACTGATCTGCGACAGGACGACATTGGACAGGATGCGGCCCGGTCCGTCGCCGGTCCGCTCGACCACGGCGGCGGCCGTCTCGTCGCAGGTGGTCTCGATGCCGAGAACGATCATCGGTGTATTATAGTCCCTCGTCATTCCGGACAGTCGCTGCGCGGCTTCCGGAATGACAGCGATTTAGCACCCGAGAGGCACATGGCACCACCCGCAACAGCATCCGTTCTGCGCATCGGCTCGCGCGGATCGCCGCTGGCGCTCACGCAGGCCCGCGAGGTGCGTGATCGCCTGGTGGCCGCGGGCGTCGATCCGGGGCGGATCGAAATCGTGGTGATCCGCACCACCGGCGACACCGTGCAAGGACCGCTGGCCGACGCCGGCGGCAAAGGCCTCTTCACCAAGGAGATCGAGGATGCGTTGCTCGCGGGCCGGATCGATCTTGCCGTGCATTCGTCGAAGGATCTGCCGACCGTGCTGCCGCAAGGTCTGATCCTCGCGGGCTTTCTGCCGCGCGAAGACCCGCGCGACGCATTCGTCAGCCGCAAGGCGACGACGCTGCGCGAGCTTCCTTCCGGCGCGGTGATTGGCACGGCTTCGCCGCGGCGTGCGGCGCTGGTGAAGCGGATGCGTCCGGATTTTAACGTCGTGCCTCTGCGCGGCAACGTGGAGACGCGGTTGCGCAAGCTCGAAGCCGGCGAGGTGGATGCGACATTGCTCGCCGCCGCCGGCTTGAAACGGCTCGGTCTGTTGTCGGCCGCGACCTCGATGCTCGAGCCGGAGGAGTTTTTGCCGGCGGTCGGCCAGGGCGCGATCGGCCTGGAGACGCGCGCCAACGATGCAACGATCCGCTCGCTGATCGGCGACATCAACGACGCCGATACGGCGACCGCGCTTGCCGCCGAACGCGCCTTTCTGGATGTACTCGATGGCTCGTGCCGGACGCCGATCGGCGGCCACGCCAGCATCGCCGACGGCCGCCTTCGATTCCGCGGCATCATCGTCAAGCCCGACGGCAGCGAGGCGCTGGAGGTCGCGCGCGACGGCGACCGCGAGCAGGCGGCCGAACTCGGCGCCGATGCCGGCCAGGAATTGCGCCGCCGCGCCAGCGCCGACTTTTTCGTGCGGACCTGACGTGCGTTTGCTGGTGACCCGGCCGCAGCCCGACGCCGAACGCACCGCAGCCGCGTTGCGCGGGCGCGGTCACACGGCGGTTGTCGCGCCGCTCCTGCGCATCGAGCCGCTGGACGATGGGGAGCTTGGCAGCGGACCATGGGCCGCGATCCTCGTCACCAGCGCCAATGCGGCGGCGGCGGTCGCGCGGCATCGGCGTTTCACGGACCTTAAAAACCTGCCGGTGCTCGCGGTCGGCGAGCGCAGCGCGCAGGCGATGCGCGATGTCGGCTTTGCCGACGTTATGTCAGCCGGCGGCGGCGCAGGCGATCTGACGCGGCTTGCCGCCGGGCGGCTCAAGCAAGGGGCGTCGCTTCTTTACCTTGCCGGCGCGGAACGCTCCGGCGACCTTGCCGGCGATCTCGCCGCGCGGAATTTGGCCGTACAGACGGCGGTGGTTTACCGGGCGATTGCCGCGGCTGCCTTGCCGCCCGCGGCTGCCGAGGCGCTGGCCGCCGGCATCGACGGCGTGCTGCATTTTTCAAAGCGCAGCGCCGAGGCTTACGTAAAGGCCGCGCAGGCTGCGGGCTTCACCGATCCCGGGATCAACAATCCCGTGCATTTTTGCCTGTCCGCCCAGGTGGCGGAGCCGCTCGCACAGGCTGGCGCCGCCAAAGTCCGGATTGCCGCCAGTCCCGACGAAGCGGCGCTGATCGCATTGATTCCCGCCTGAGCCGGAACGTCCGCAATGTTGCCGCCGTTACGGCTTTCGTATTATGCCGGGATCGCGAGCGGGTGATGCAACCGAATCGGCCGCTTGCCGTGGAGCCGTAATGAGCGAGCCCGACAGCACGCCGCGTCGACGGCCGCCGACCATCGACCTGACGGCCAAGGAAGTCGGCGCCGAGCAAGCCGGTCCGGCGCCGGATCCGGCCGCGGCCGATGCCGCCGGCGAACGCGCTTCGCCCGGCAACGCCGGCAGTGCGCGCGCCAGCCGAAATTCCCGCGCCGGCGCGTATGCCGTGGGAATTCTGATTGGCGCGGTTGTCGCCGGAGGCGCGATGGCCGGATTGTGGGCGGCGGGCGTCATGCCGGGACGCGACAACGCGGCGCGGGTCGCTACGCCGGCGGCAAAGCCCGCGGCCGACGACCACATTTCCGCGCGGCTCGACAAGCTTGAGCAGGCGCTGCAAACGCCGCGCGCCGACGATGGCGCCGTCGGCCGCATGAATGCGGTGGAAGCGCAGGACAAGTCGCTCGGCGATGGGCTGGCCGCGCTGAACCGTCGCGTTGATGAAATTGCGGCTGCTGCGAGGAGCGCGTCAGCCGCGGCGGATGACGCAAAGAGTGTCGCGGATCAGGCAAAGAGCGCGAATGCGTCGGGTCTTCAGCGCAGCGATCTCGATGCGATCGGAAGCCGCGTCGCCGCTCTCGAAAGCGCGATCAAATCGCTCACCGCCGACAACGCGCAGCGAAGCGCAAGCCAAAGCGACAACACCGCGCGTGCAACCATTGCCGCCGAGGCCTTGCGCGCGGCGGTCGAACGTGGCGTGCCGTTCCAGTCCGAACTTGCGGCGGTGAAGTCGTTCGGCGCCGATCAGGACGCAGTCGCAGCGCTTGGCCCGTTCGCGGCCGGCGGCGTTCCAAGCGCGACAGCGCTCGGCCGGGAACTCGCCGCGCTGACGCCGTCGCTGCAACGCGCGGCGGATGCGGAAACGCCGACCGGCTCGTTGCTCGGGCGGCTGGAAGCGCGCGCGCAACGGTTGGTCCGTGTCACGCCGATCGACGCCGCGGCGGCGCCCACGGGTCACGATGCGTCGTCGCTGATCGGCCGCATCAACGCCGACGCGGCGCGCGGCGACATCGAAGCCGCGCTCGCCGATCTGGCCAAATTGTCTGACGGGACGCGCATGCCGGCGGCGGCGTGGATCAGGCAGGCGCACGCGCGCGAAACGGCGCTCGCCGCAGCCCGCCATATCGCCGCCGACGCGCTGGCCGCGCTCGTCAAACCGGCATCGCAATGACACGCGTCATTACCTTTCTGATCGCGGTCGGCATTCTGGCGCTCGGCGTCGCCTGGCTCGCCGATCGTCCGGGCGAGGTGATGGTCACCTGGCAGGGCTGGCGGACCGAGACTTCGGTGATGATGCTCGCCGCCGCGGCACTCGCCGCAATGGTCGTCATTCTCATCATCTGGACGCTCTTCCGCGCGATCCTGCGCTCGCCATGGATGCTGCGGGGGCATCTGCACCGCCGCCGCGGCGAGCGCGCCTATCAGGCGATTTCGCGCGGACTCGTCGCCATCGGTTCGGGCGACCTCGCCGCCGCACGCGCGCATGCCGCCGAGGCTAAACGGATGGCGCCGGCGGAACCGCTCTCGCTGTTGTTAAGCGCGCAACACGCGCAGCTCAGCGGCGACCGCGCGGCGGCCGAAGATGCTTTCCACGCCATGGCGAGCCGCGCCGACACCAAGACCCTTGGGCTGCACGGCCTGTTCGTCGAAGCGCAGCGCCGCGGTGATCGCGACAGCGCGCATGCGTTCGCCGAAGAAGCGGCGCGCGAAAATCCTTCGCTTGGCTGGGCCGGTAAGGCGGTGCTGGAAAAGCTCTGCATCACCGGTGACTGGGCCGGCGCGCTGGCGCTGCTTGAGCGCAACAAGCGTGTGCTCGACGACGAAAGCTATCGCCGCCAGCGCGCGGTGATGCTCACCGCACGCGCGCTCGCCACCGAGGATACCGATCGCGACACCGCCAAGGCGTCGGCGCTGGAAGCGGCGAAACTCGCGCCGACTTTCGCGCCGGCGGCGGCGCTTGCCGGTCGTATGCTGGCGGAGGGCGGCGAACTGCGCAAAGCCGCCCGCCTCGTCCACAAGGCGTGGGAGGCGCAGCCGCATCCGGATTTGGCGCAAGTGTTTTCCGATCTGCGGTTCGGCGATGCCGCGCGCGATCGCCTGAAGCGGATCGAAGCCCTGGTCAAGAAAGCGCCCGGCCATATCGAAAGCGCGCTGGCGCTGGCGCGCGCCGCGATCGACGCGCAGGAATTCGCCAAAGCGCGCGATGCGCTCGCAGCGCATCTTGCCGCTCCGACCAAGCGGGTGGCGCTGCTGATGGCTGAGCTTGAGCGCGCCGAGCACAACGACGAAGGCCGCGTCCGCGAATGGATCGCGCGCGCGGTGCATGCGGCACCCGATCCAACCTGGACCGCCGACGGTCACGTCTCGGATCGCTGGCTGCCGGCTTCGCCGAGCGGCCGGCTCGACGCCTTCGAATGGCGGGTGCCGCTCGCCGGTATCGGCAAACCTTCGAACGAGAAGCCCGCGATCGGGCCCGACGCTGCGATTGCGGCGACGCCGATGCTCGAGCAAAAAACCGCAGCGCCGGTTGTTGAAGTCGAATCGTTGCCACCGTCGCGCCGGCCGCCGCAGTCTGAACCGGCAACGTCTCAGCACGCAAAGCCCGAGCCGGCAAAGCCCGAACACGCAAAGCCCGAGCCGGTTATTCCGTTGGTGCATGCGCCCGACGATCCCGGCCCCGAAGCCGAGTCGATCGAGGACACCGTCGCCCGCGTTGAAGCGCAGGCGGGCGGTTGGCGGAAGATGGTCGAGTAGCGTCGGCGTCGCTTGCCAAGCCCGCCGTCGCGTTGATTCAACGCTCAGAGCGCATAAAGCAAAAGGCGCTGATTAGGCCTTGTGCTTCAGGGGATGCTTTTGCCGCTGATACCTGTCGGTAGCGCGAGAGCCGTAAGCAATAGTTGCGGGTACAGCCGATTTAAGTTCAAAAAAGCTGAGCTGACACGGGCGATCTTTTAGGGCGGTAAGTTCTATCGGTATCGAACCGTGATTTGAGATTTCTAAAACGATTTGGCCCTCCCAGCCCGGCTGAATCCACGGCGCTGTGTGGTGCATACTGAGGCCGACCCGCGCGTACGTGCTGCGTCCCTCAACTCGCGCTATTAGATTTTTCGGGACTGTTACGGATTCGTGGGTCAGGGCGAGAACAAGCTCACCGGGATCGAGTTTGTAGAGCTCACGTTCTTCTGTCTCGAAAAGGTTGAGGCTACCAATCGTCCCCAAACCTTGCGCCACTGAAAGCGTAACGCCGGTTATGCCTTTTCGATACCAAGTAAATTGACGCCCTAGGCGCAGGTCAACAGAAGCCTCTCCCCATTGAGTTTCCTCAAGTACGGGATCGAAGGCTATTTTCTTTGATTTAACGAGACGACGAATGTCCTGTTGGGAAAGAATCATCCAGCCATTTTCCGAAAAGCGGTGCTTTTCGATATATCAGCAAGGCCGGTGGTGGTGAAGAACGATCCATACAACTTCACCGTTACCACGTTCCCAAAAACACGTTTAACTTCCGCAATAAGATATGTGCCTTCTCCCTGATGGATCACAAAATCGGCCTTCGCGAATCCGGAGATAGGCCCGGTTTCCGTACTTATTGTGACCAATCTTTCACCCGGGAAGGCACCCGATTGGGCCTCCGTTGGAACAAGTATTTTCTCGCCTGGTGCGAGGCCAGTCATTCAGCGCTCCCTCGGATTTTAGTTGTGGATAGGCGGGATATGTTGCCATGCCAGTACAATCATTTGTGATTGAGGCCACGGCCTTGTCCCCACTGATTCGCGCGATTCACATTCTTTATCGTGCTTCTTTCGTTCGCCCTAACTGATTAGCACAAAACATGAACAAGCCTGTGTAAATTTTCTATCGCGCCCCCCGTACAAGGGGAGTTATATACTTGACAACGGAAAAATCAAGGTCTAGTTCTCCGGCCCGACAGGCCGACGTAAGCAATCCGCCCGAAATCGAAATCACACCGGCCATGATTGAGGCGGGGGTATATGCCGCAAAAGAATGCTGTTTTGGGGAAGGGCTGGAGACGCTCGTTTGGAGGGTATTTTTGGCAATGAGGACGGAGGAAGCTAGACGCCGAACGGTCTAGCATCGTCGATAAGCTGCGCTAGATAAGCGACAAAGAGACTGCCGACAGTTAGTGGCGATTGATCGGCGAGTTTCGTGCCTAGATGCTCGTACGGCGGGTCGAAATAATCGCCGAAACGCGAGTCTTTAACGCGGACTAGGGCCAACGATGGTTGGTCATACATCCGTGTCGATACAACGTCTTCGTTCGAGGACGAAACCCGCACATGCCCTCGGCTATCCGCGCCGATATTTAACTGGAGACCATGCATTTTGCCCGGATCGAATGGTTCCCGAAACGTGAGAGTAGCGTCGCCAGCCTTCATGCGCTTGGTCACGTCTTCTATCCCGTGTTCCTCCGAATTTCTGGCGTGGTGCACATAAGACAGAAGCGGGTCATCCTTTCGTAGTTTCTTGATTCGGCCGTACCAGGCAGAAGCTTTGCCGCCGCCAGCCTTGGCGCCTTGTTCAAGCTTGGAATAAATCGCGTTTCCGGATAACAGAAGATCAGCCCATGCGCTTTCGGTTTCATCAAGGGTACTAGTTGCCTCCAGGCGCTTAAGCGCATCGCGGGCCTTCTGCAGACGAACAACACTCTGGCGGATTGCGGAGGAGTCGGTCATGCCAAGAAATCGCGACGATTATGCTTCGGGAATATGGTCGGCTTCCTCGAATTTTTCTGGATAAGGCTGATCTTCCATGACTAAGGCTCCTACACCTAATCTCGACAACACTACCTTGGAGATCGCACGAAGGCTTTTGCAAACGGCCCCAAAGCCGCATGATGAAATGAGGGTCCGCAGTCCGCGCGTTAAGCGATCAAAGACAGGCACGAAGAAAAATGCTCGTGCCGTGCCCGAAAGCGCACCTCTACTTTTTCTTCGTGATATCGAAACCAACGTCTCGAAAGACTTTTTTGAGTTGATCGCCGATGTGCTTCCCGATCTCGTCTTTGCTCTGATCGACAGTTTGCCCGGCAATTTCATCGCGGCCGCCCACGAACCCGTGATTGGGACAAAGCACTCTATCGTCCGGTTTCGGTTCATCCCCGAGCTGTTCGATCAAGAGGTTCGCGCCGCAGTGCGGGCATTTCGGTTGCAGAATGAGACCCGGAATATCACTCGTCATTGCGAGTCCTCCTTCGTGACCGCCAGCGCAGAAAAGTAAGTCCGGTGAAAATCATGCAAAACATCGACGCTCGAAATAAAGGCGCGATTACCACTATCACCCCTTTCCAAGGCCGCGCAGGACTTCACCGACTGTGTCTGATTTCAGTGAAATCTGATCAATCGTTACGGAAAGTGCAGCGTTGCAATATGGACAGCAATAAGCAATCCCGCGCCACGACGTTCGCGGCGCGGATTTAATGCTGATTGTTTCGGCTTTTATCGAGGGCATCGATTTATCGCAGTATGGGCATTTTGCCATTTTGTTTCCTCCAACGAAGAAATGCCTTCGCTTGCTGTTTGATCGTTCCCCTAGTTAGTCGGCCGGTACGTGAGACGCTTGCCTTCGATACCCTTGGCAATGAGCGCCGCACGTTCCCCGTCTGTGATCTTGCGGGTATTCCATTTGAAATCCCATTCGGCGAGATAGCGCGCCAAGTGGGCTTCGCTGATCGAATGGTGCGTTCCGAAGACGGCCCGCTTCATGAGACTGAAACGACACTCTGCGGTGTTGCTGTGCGCGTCGCCGCGCACGTATTCGTCTTCGCTGTGGTTCACCGTCTCATGGCGGTCAAATTCTTTGCCAACGTGGTAGTACTGGCCGCCCTCGTCCGTCATAAGCGCAGATTTGCGGCTCACGTTCTCGACAATGAGAGGCCGCAATGTCTTACCGCTGACATTGGCGACATGAAACGAGTGGGAGATGCCATCGCGCTCGACAAGCGCGAACACCGCCTGCTTGCCCTTGCCACCGATGTTTCTCTTGTTGCGCTTGCCGACGTGTTTGTTTTTTTCCTTGCCACCGAAGTGGCTTTCGTCCGCTTCAACGATCTTGCCTTTTCCGCCAAGGGGACTGCGTTTCGCGGGCCTCATTGCTTCGCGAACGCGATGGCAAAGGAACCATGCGGTCTTATAGGTCACGCCAAGCATGCGCTGTAGCTGCAAGGCGCTGATACCTTTCTTGCTGGCTCCCATCAGATGCATGGCGAGCAACCACTTGGACAAAGGAATCTTGCTGCGCTCCATGACCGTGCCGACCGTGACGGTAAATTGGCCGTTGCACGCTGCGCAATAGTAGAGTCCCGTGCGCGCGGCTTTGCCTTCGCCCTTGGCGATCTTCTCAGGGTCGGCGTTGCCACAATGAGGGCAGTAGCGGCCATCAGGCCAGCGAATTGACTCTAGGGCTTCGCGGGCCTTGTCGTTGTCGTGGAATACAGGGTTTTGAAGGTCGGAAGCCATGGCAAAAGCCTTTCTATTGGCTCTAATCTAAGGCTAGTGGCTTCCGTTGTCAAGTATATAGTTTCCCGTACAAGGGGGACGCCCTTGAATATGGGTTATAACGCATGAACTATAATGCATAGCGAAGAAGCCGATGGCCAAGCTGACTCCCAAATCCAAGCCGCCACAACCCGCTGCATCGGGGCTGGCCGCCGCCACCGCGTTCCTCGCCGCCATTGGGCGCGAAGTGCGACGGCACCGCGCCAAGCGCGGGATGACGCGCCGGCAATTGGCGCAAGCGTCCGAAACCTCTGAGCGTTATCTGGCGCAGATCGAAAGCGGCGCCGGCAATCCGTCGGCAAGCGTGCTCCGCGGTATTGCCCAGGCACTCGATCTGCCGGTTTCGGCGCTGCTGCCGGAGACCGGCGCGCGCACCGCCGAACTCGGCGCTATTCTCGAACTGTTGGCGCAAGTGCCGGAGAAAGAACTGCCGGCGCTGACCAAGGACATCGCCGCGCGGGTAGCGCATCGCGCCGGCGCTGATCGCTCGCGGCGCATCGCGCTGGTCGGCTTGCGCGGCGCCGGTAAGTCCACGCTCGGCCGTCTGCTCGCGCAACATCTCGGCTGGCCGTTCGTCGAACTCGACCGCCGGGTCGAGGAGGAATACGGCGCCAGCATCCCGGACCTGATCGAAATGGCAGGCACGGCGACATTCCGCCGGCACGAGCGCGGCGCGCTCGAACGCCTGATCGCCGAGCACGAAGCAGCCGTGATCACCACGGCCGGCGGCATCGTGTCCGATCCCGAGACTTACGCGTTGCTGCTGCGTCACGCCCACACCGTGTGGATCAAGGCGCGGCCGCAAGAGCATATGAGCCGGGTGATGGCGCAGGGCGATTTCCGGCCGATGGCGCAGAACCGCGCCGCCATGGCGGATCTGGTTGCGATCCTCGAAGCGCGCCGCGCCGATTACGCGCGCGCGGAAGCCGAGATCGATACCTCCGACGAGCCGGTTGAGCAAAGCTACGAGAGGCTTTTGCGTCTCGTTTCGCCGTGGATCGGGGACGGTGCGCGGTGACGCTCGCCGACCAGGGCTTTCTCGATCTTGCGCCGCTGCGGCTCGAATACCGGATGATCGGACCGCGCCCGAACGTGGCGCCGACCATCGTCATGCTGCACCAGGGCCTCGGCAGTGTCGGTTTGTGGCGCGCGTTTCCGGAACAGCTTGCGGCGGCGACCGGCTGCGGCGTGTTTGTTTATTCGCGCGCCGGCGCCGGTCAATCTGCTCCGGGTACGATGCCACGCGGCATCGATTTCATGCGCGAGGAAGCGCTCGACGTCCTGCCGCGCGTGCTCGACGCCATCGGCTTTCAACGCGGCATTCTGTTCGGCCACAGCGACGGCGGCTCGATCGCGACCATTTATGCCGGCAGCGTGCAGGATCATCGGGTGCGCGGCCTCGTGCTGATGGCGGCGCATTTCTTCACCGAGGAGATGGGGCTCGATTCCATCCGCCGCACCCGCGACGAATTCGCCAGCGGCGACCTGCGCGAGAAGCTCAAGCGCTGGCATGCTGATGTCGACGGTGCGTTCCGGTCCTGGGTCGAGCCATGGCTCAATCCCGACTTCAAGTCGTGGGACATCACCGACGCGCTTGGCTACATCCGGGTGCCGATCCTGGTCATTCAGGGCGCCGACGATGAATACGGCACGCTCAAGCAGGTCGAAGCGGTCCAACAGGAATGCTACTGCCCGGTGGAAACGGTGATCGTGCCGGGTGCCAAGCATTCGCCCTATCGCGATGCGCCGGAAGCGACGCTCGACGCCAGCTCAGCCTTCATCAACCGGCTGCTCCGCGACCATCACGAAGCTGAAATGGGCGCGCCGACGCCATTGCATCCGACTGCATTATAATGCATATAAAGGTCAAAGCCGTGTTGCATTATAATACATTCGAGGGAGGTTGGTGATGGCCGACGCGCATGCCCCTGAGCGTCCCCTGGCAAGCGGTCAGAGCCGAATCGATTTTCAGACCGCGCCGCCGCGCTATCGCCATTGGAAGCTCGCGGTCGATGGCGAGGTTGCGACGCTGTTCATGGATGTCGACGAGAAGGGCGCGCTGTTCGAAGGCTACGAGCTCAAGCTCAATTCCTACGACCTTGGCGTCGACATCGAACTTGCCGACGCCATCGAGCGGCTGCGCTTCGAGCATCCGCAGGTGCGGGCCGTGGTGCTGCGCTCCGGCAAGCCGCGGGTGTTCTGCGCCGGCGCCAATATTCGCATGCTCGCCGGCGCGAGCCACGCGCACAAAGTCAATTTCTGCAAATTCACCAACGAGACGCGCAACGGCATCGAGGATCTGAGCGAGCATTCCGGTTTGCCGACCATCTGCGCCATCAACGGCACCGCCGCCGGCGGCGGCTACGAGCTGGCGCTTGCCGCCGACTACATCATGCTGGTGGACGACGGTTCGTCTTCGGTGTCGCTGCCGGAATTGCCGCTGCTCGCGGTGCTGCCGGGCACCGGCGGGCTTACGCGCGTCGCCGACAAGCGCAAAGTGCGCCGCGACCACGCCGACTTTTTCTGCACCACCGAAGAAGGCGTGAAGGGAAAGCGCGCGCTCGACTGGCGGCTGGTCGATGAAGTGGTGCCGGGGTCGAAATTCGAAGCGGCGGTGACGGCGCGGGCCAAGGAATTCGCCGCCAAATCCCGCCGCGGCGGAGCCGGGCAGGGGATCAAGCTTACGCCACTGGCGCGGACTTTCTCCGCCAACGGCGTCGATTACAGTTCGGTCGCGGTCGAGTTCGATCGGACGGCGCGCATCGCCACGATCACGCTGCGCGGCCCCACCGCGCCGCCGCCGGAATCGGCCGACGCCATGGCGGCGCTCGGCGCGGAATTCTGGCCGCTGCGGGTGGCGCGCGAACTCGACGATGCGATCCTCAATATCCGGCTCAACGAATTCAACGTTGCGGCGATCGTGTTCAAATCCTCCGGCGATCCGGCCGACGTGATTGCTTATGAGACGTTCCTTGAAGCCAACAAGGTGCACTGGCTCACGCGCGAAATCCGTCACTTCTGGAAGCGGGTGCTTAAGCGCGTCGATCTCACCTCACGTTCGCTGGTCGCCTTGATCGAGCCGGGCTCATGCTTCGCCGGCACGCTCGCCGAATTGGCGTTCGCCACCGATCGCTCCTACATGTTCCTCGGCCAACGCGACGGCGATAACAAGCCGCCGGCGGCGCTGGTGCTGAGCGCCGCCAATTTCGGCAGCTATCCGATGTCGCACGGGCTCACCCGGCTCGCCAGCCGCTTCCTTGCCGATCCCGCCGACCTCGCGGCGGCCGAATCCGAAATCGGCAAAACGCTCGACGCCGCGCGCGCGCAACAACTCGGCCTAGTGACGTTTGCGCTCGACGACATCGACTGGGACGACGAGGTGCGCGTGTTCCTCGAAGAGCGCGCGAGCTTTTCGCCGGACGGTCTCACCGGGCTGGAAGCCAATCTGCGCTTCGCCGGTCCCGAAACCATGGAATCGAAAATCTTCGCCCGGCTGACCGCCTGGCAGAATTGGATCTTCCAGCGTCCCAACGCGGTCGGCGAGGAGGGGGCGCTCAAACGTTACGGCACCGGGCAACAGCCGGTTTTCGACACGCGCAGAGTGTGAGTTTTCTGATCCCTCCCCCTTGTGGGGGAGGGATGGGAGGGGGGTAGCGAAGGGATGCTGTGTCCGCGACTTGTGCGCATCACTTCCCAACCCCCACCCCTGACCCCTCCCCACAAGGGGGAGGGGAGCAACGGGAGAGCAACGCCATGAACATCGAGAACGTCGATTACACGACCAAGATCCCGAACAACGTCAATCTCGCCGACGACCGCACCGTGCTGCGCGCGCTCGAAAGCTGGCACCCCGGCTATATCGACTGGTGGATGGACATGGGGCCGGAAGGCTTTCAGCAGGCGATGGTCTATCTGCGCACCGCGGTGTCGGTCGATCCCAAAGGCTGGGCCAAGTTCGACTACGTCAAGATGCCCGACTATCGCTGGGGCATCTTGCTGGCGCCGAAGGAGGAAGGCCGGACCATTCCATTCGGCCATCATTACGGCGAGCCGGTCTGGCAGGACGTGCCCGGCGAGTATCGCGCCATGCTGCGCCGCCTGGTCGTTATCCAGGGCGACACCGAGCCGGCCTCGGTCGAGCAGCAGCGGTATCTCGGCAAGACCGCACCGTCGCTTTACGACCTGCGCAACGTCTTCCAGGTCAACGTCGAGGAAGGCCGCCATTTGTGGGCGATGGTCTACATCCTGCAAAAATATTTCGGCCGCGACGGACGCGAGGAAGCCGGCGAATTGCTGCAGCGGCGATCGGGATCGGTCGACAAACCCCGCATGCTCGGCGCTTTCAACGAGGCGACGCCCGACTGGTTGTCGTTCTTTATGTTTACGTTCTTCACCGACCGTGACGGCAAGATGCAGCTCGAAAGTCTGGCCCAATCGGGTTTCGATCCGATGTCGCGCACCTGCCGCTTCATGCTGACGGAAGAGGCGCACCATATGTTCGTCGGCGAGACCGGCGTCGGGCGCACCATCCAGCGCACCTGCGAGGCGATTCAGGCGGCCGGCATCGAAGACCCGAACGAAATCGGTAAAGTGCGCAAGCTCGGCGTCATCGACCTTCCGACCATTCAGAAGAAGCTCAATCTGCACTATTCGTTGTCGCTTGATCTGTTCGGATCGGAAGTCTCGACCAACGCGGCCAACGCGTTCAATGCGAGCCTCAAGGGCCGTTTCCAGGAGACCAAGATCGATGACGATCACCGGCTGGAGAATTCAACCTATCCGGTGCTCAAGCTGATTGGCGGTGAGATCAAGCGGATCGACGAACCGGCGCTCACCGCCGTTAATATGCGGCTGCGCGACGACTACACTGCCGACTGCCAGCGCGGTATTGACCGCTGGAACAAAGCGATTGGGAAGACCGGCGTCGCGTTCGAATTTACGCTGCCGCATGTCGGCTTCCATCGCCAGATCGGCGAATTCAAGGATGTGAAAATATCGCCGGCAGGCATCGTCCTCGACGACGCGACCTGGAACCGCGAGATCGGCAAATGGCTGCCGTCGAAGGACGACGGCAATTTCATCGTCAGTTTGATGAACCCGGTGACCGAGCCGGGCAAGTTCGCCGGCTGGATCGCGCCGCCGCGGCTCGGCATCGACAACAAGCCCGGCGATTTTGAATACGTGAAGATCGCGGCTTAAGCGGTTGATCGTAGCCGGGGCATCAGCCCCGGTTACGGGTGGCCTCGAACAGGAACCAGGTGCGGCGCTCGGTCTGGTCGATCCAGTTTTCCAGCATGCTGGTGGTGGCGACGTCATCGTGCTCGTCGCACAAATCGTGGGCTTCGCGCATCGCGGCCGTCAGTTGCTTGTTGTCGTCGCGCAACTCGGCCAGCATGTCTTCCGCCGTCACGTAGTCGGCATCGTTGTCCAGGATGCGCTTGAGGCGTTCGATATGGCCGATCGAGCGGATGGTGGTGCCGCCGACCTTGCGAACCCGCTCGGCAATATCGTCGGTCATGGCGAAAATCTGCTCGCCTTGCTCGTCCAGCAAGAGGTGGTAGTCGCGGAAATGCGGGCCGGACATGTGCCAGTGAAAGTTCTTGGTTTTGAGGTACAGCGTGAACACGTCGGCAAGCAGCGCATTGAGCGCGCCGGAAATGTCCTTGATCGCGTTCGATTTCAGGTCGGTCGGGGTGGCAAGCGGAGCTCGCACTGATTTCTGGTTCGTACTCATCTCGGGGTCCTTCAATTTCGCGGGGACGTTAGGCGGATTCAGCATCGTGTGCCGGAATGACAAGTTATCCCTTGAGGAATGCTAGTAGGTCGGCGTTGATGGTGGCGGCCTCCGTGGTCGGCATGCCATGCGGAAAACCCTTGTAGGTCTTTAGCGTTCCATTCTTCAAAAGCTTGGCCGACAATGGTCCGGCGGCGATGTAAGGAACGATCTGATCGTCCTCGCTGTGCATCACCAGAACCGGGACACCGATCATCTTCAGATCCTCGGTGAAATCGGTTTGTGAGAAGGCGACGATGCCGTCGTAGTGCGCCTTGGCGCCGCCCATCATGCCCTGCCGCCACCAGTTCTGGATTGTCGCCTCGGCCGGCTTGCCGGTCTTGTTGTAGTTGTAGAACGGACCCGCCGCGACGTCGCGATAGAATTGCGAACGATTAGCCGCCAACGCCACCTGAAAATCGTCAAACACTTTCTTGGGAAGGCCATTTGGGTTGGCCGGCGTCTTCACCATCAGCGGCGGCACGGCGCTGATGATGGCCGCTTTCGCCGCCCGGCTATCGCCGTGCCGCGCCAGATAGTGCACCACCTCGCCGCCGCCGGTGGAATGGCCGACGTGAATGGCGTTCTTCAGATCGAGATGTGTCGTTACAGCGGCCAGATCGTCAGCATAGTGATCCATATCGTGGCCGTCGGCGGTCTGGCTGGATCGGCCGTGGCCGCGGCGGTCATGGGCGACGACGCGATAGCCATGATTGAGGAAGAACAGCATCTGCGCGTCCCAGTCATCGGCCGACAGCGGCCAGCCGTGGCTGAACACGATGGGCTGACCTTTGCCCCAGTCCTTGTAATAGATTTCAATGCCGTCTTTGGTCTTAATGTACATGACGCTACTCCCGCAAAAATTGCGATCGGCAAAATACGTCGGCTGATTATAGGCCTTTTTCGGCTTGGCAATGTGACGCTTAAACGCTGGTCGGCAGCGGGCCGTTGTGCAGCCGACCAAGATCAAAACGATCGATCTCGCGCAGGAGTTCCACGAAGGCTTGCGCGCCATGCGCGAGCGCGGCCTCGCCCTTGTCCGCGGTAGCCAAAGTCGCGTCGCCGATCGCGCCGGTGTGGTTGAGATCCTGGGTCATCCAGGCAAAGCCGGCGGGCCGAAAAGCGCCGAGCCATTTGAATTCCCCGGCCATAGCGACGGTGGCCGGCGTAGCGTTTGGCACCTGCTCGACACGTACTGTCTGCGGCTTGGCGGCAAGCATGAGCGAGGTTTCGATATCGCCGCCGTGGATGCCGTGCCGCTTCTCCTCGCGCGAGAAGGTACCTTCCGGATAGCCGAACCGATGCCAGCCGACGGTGACCGCAAGCATGTCGCGGCGGGCGCGCAGATCGCGCGCCACCGATTCCACGGCGGCGACATTGCCGCCGTGGCTGGTCACCAGAACGAGCTTGCGCAATCCGGCACGGGCAAGACTTTCGCCGATCTCGGTCCAGGTTGCGATCGCGGTTGCCGCCGAAACGGTCAGCGTGCCGGGAAAGGCGATGTGCTCCACCGAAACGCCGATCTTCTGTACCGGCAGAAAGGTGACCGGCAACGTTTCCGGAACGAGGTCGCGCACGCGCGCCAGATAGGCTTCGGCAATAAAGCTATCGACGCCAAGCGGCAGATGTGGCCCATGCTGCTCGATCGCGGCCAGTGGCAGCACGGCGATCCAACGCGCGGCGGCGGCGCCGGCGCTTTCGATCTCGCGCCACGTCATCTCCGTCCAGTCGCGGTTCGGCAGGTTCATTGCGTGTCTCGCCAATTTCGCCTGGTTCCCATATTCTCGGCTGGCGCGCGGAAAGGAGCAACTATGCCGCTGGCGTCAAGGTTTTGGATCGGTCTGGCCTGGTTCGTCGGCTGCGCCGCCGCAAGCGGGACGGTTTCCGCGCAGCCGCTCGACAAGGTCACTTTCGGCACCAATTGGGTCGCCGAAGCCGAGCATGGCGGCTTCTATCAGGCGCTCGCCGACGGCACCTATCGCAAATACGGACTCGATGTGACCATCGTGCCGGGCGGGCCAAACACCAATAACCGCATTCTGATGACCGTCGGCAAGCTCGACTTCTTCTTGAGCGCGAACACGCTGGAGAGTTTCGATGCCGTCGCGCAGAACGTGCCGATTATCGACGTCGCCGCGCTGTTCCAGAAAGATCCGCAGGTGCTGCTCGCTCACCCGGACGTCGGTGTCGAGAAATTGCAGGATCTGAAAAACCTGACGATCTTCGTCTCGCCGGAAGGCATGACCAGCTACTATCCATGGCTGCGCGCCTATTTCGGCTTCAAGGACAGCCAGACCAGGCCCTACACATTCAATCCGCAGCCCTTTCTCGCCAACAAGCACAGCGCGATGCAGGGTTACGTGACGTCCGAGCCATACGCGGTCGAGAAGGAAGGCGGATTCAAGCCGAAAATCTTCCTGCTCGCCGACGAGGGTTTTTCCGACTATTCGACCTTGATCGAAACCCGCCGCGAACTGGTCGAGCGCAAGGCCGACCTGGTGCAGCGTTTCGTCGATGCGTCGATCATCGGTTGGTACAATTATATCTACGGCAACAACGCCGCCGCCAATGCTCTCATCAAGCAGCAAAACCCGGAAATGACCGACGCGTTGCTGGTCTATTCGGTCGCCAAGATGAAGCAATATGGGATCGTCGATTCCGGCGACAGCCTCAAGCTCGGGATCGGCGCCCTGACCGATGCCCACGTCAAGGAGTTTTTCGACGAGATGGTGCGGGCGGGCGTGGTAAAAGCCGGTCTCGATTACCGCAAGTCCTATACTTTGCAATTCGTCGGCAAGAAGGTCGGGCTCGACCTGCGGCCGAAACAGCAGTGATCGTCATCGTCTGAGGTGGTCGCTATTTCTCCCATTCCCCTGGTGGCGCTGCGCAATGTCGGCAAGACGTTTCCTAATGGCGTAGCCGCGCTTGCCGGACTCGATTTTGCCGTTCGGCCGGGCGAGTTCGTTTCGCTGCTCGGGCCGTCCGGCTGCGGCAAATCGACGGCATTGCGGATCATCGCGGGTTTGAGCGAACCAACCAGCGGCAATGTGGAATGGTTGCCGGCGAACGGTATGCAGCAGCAAAGCCGGCTCGGCTTTGTGTTCCAGGAACCGACGCTGATGCCATGGGCTTCGGTCTTCACCAATGTCGCGCTGCCGCTCAAGCTCAGCGGCGCGCCGCCGGCGAAAATCGCCGAGCGGGTCGAAGCGGTCCTCGACCGCGTCGGCTTGCGTGAGTTCGGTCGTGCCTTTCCGCGCGAACTGTCCGGCGGCATGCGTATGCGGGTCTCGATCGCGCGCGCGCTGATTACCGAGCCGCAGCTCTTATTGCTGGATGAGCCATTCGCAGCGCTGGACGAGATCACACGCTTTAAGCTCAACGACGATCTGCTGCGGATGTGGCAGGCGTTGCGCACGACCATCGTCTTCGTCACCCATTCGGTTTTCGAATCGGTTTATTTGTCGAGCCGCGTGGTGGTGATGGCGGCGCGGCCGGGACGCGTGTTCCGCGAAGTTGCCGTCGATGCACCCTATCCGCGCGACCAGAATTTCCGCACCTCGGCCGAATATGCCGGCTTTTGCCGCCGCGCCTCGGAAACGCTGGCGCAGGCGATGGCAGCGGGAGGCGAGGCATGAACACGCGCCGTTCCGACCGCGACCGCCGCGAGCGCCTGCTGCGCGTTGGCTTGCCGATCTTCGTACTCCTGCTCGCGGTCGCGGTCTGGGAATTGGCGGTGCGGTTGGCGAATATTCCGCCCTACGTGCTGCCCGCGCCCGGGCAGATCCTGCAAACGCTGGTCGCTGATCGGTCTTTGCTGGCGCACTCGCTGCTGGTCACGCTCGCCACGACATTCGAGGGGTTTGTGCTTGCCGCCGCGGGCGGTGTCGGGCTTGCGGTATTGTTCAACCAGTCGCGGCTGATCGAATATTCGCTCTATCCCTACGCGGTGATCTTGCAAGTGACGCCGGTCGTCGCCGTCGCGCCGCTGTTGTTGATCTATCTGCCGCAGCATCTGGCCGTGCTGGCCTGTGCCTGGATTGTTGCATTCTTCCCGGTGCTGGCGAATACGACATTGGGGCTCAACTCGGTCGACCGCAATCTGACCGATCTGTTTGCGCTGTACGGGGCCTCACGCGGCGAAACGTTGTGGCGGCTGAAGCTGCCGTCGGCGTTGCCTTACATTCTCGGCGGTCTGCGCATCGCCGGCGGGCTGTCGCTGATCGGCGCGGTGGTGGCGGAAATTGCCGCCGGCTCGGCGGGGGCGGGATCGGGCCTGGCATACCGGATTGCCGAATCCGGCTACCGGCTCAACATCCCGCGCATGTTCGCGGCGCTGCTGCTGCTCTCGGTCGCCGGTATTATGATCTTCTATCTGCTCTCGCTGCTGAATTATCTGGCGTTGCGGCGTTGGCACGAAAGTGCGCTGACGGCCGAAAAATGAGCGACAACGAGAACACTTGACCCGCGTGAGCCATTCGGGAATCAAGACCCAGCCGTACGCCTTCGGACGGGCGCGGCCGGGACCGTAAGCACGTCCGAAGGAGTTTCGACAATGCCGCAGAATACGTCGCGCCAGGCTGGGCGCCATTTTTTGCAGATCCCCGGACCGACGCCTGTTCCCGACCGCGTTCTGCGGGCCATCGATATGCCGTTGATCGATCAGCGCGGGCCGGAATTCGCCAAGCTCGGCAAGCGCGTGCTCGAAGGCATCAAGACCATCTTCAAGACCACGCAGCCGGTGATCATCTATACCGCGACCGGCACCGGCGCGTGGGAGGCGGCACTCACCAACACGCTTTCCCCCGGCGACCGCGTGCTGATGATCGAGACCGGTCAGTTCGCCGCGCTGTGGAAGGTGATGGCCGAGCGGTTGGGATTGAAGCCCGAATTCATCAAGACCGACTGGCGCGTCGGCGCCGATCCGAAACTTATTGAAGAGCATTTGCGCAACGACAAGGCGCACGAGATCAAGGCGATCTGCGTGCTGCACAACGAGACCGCGACAGGCTGTTTGTCGCCGATCGTCGAAATCCGTAAGGCGATCGATGCCGCCGGGCATCCGGCGCTGTTGCTCGTCGACACTATTTCGTCACTCGCCTCGACCGACTACCGCCACGACGAGTGGGGCGTCGATGTCAGCGTCGGCGGCGCGCAAAAGGGATTGATGCTGCCGCCGGGGATGTCGTTCAACGCGGTGAGCGAGAAGGCGCTGCGCGCGTCCAAGACCGCCAAGCTGCCGCGATCGTTCTTCCAGTGGGACGACATGCTGACGATGTACAAGCAGGGTTTCTTTCCCTACACGCCGGCGACGCAGATGCTGTACGGGCTGGATACCGCGATCACGATGCTGCACGAGGAAGGGCTCGATAACGTCTTCGCCCGCCATCGCCGGCTGGGCGAGGCAACGCGGCGCGCCGTGCGCGCCTGGGGTCTGGAAACCCTGTGCCGCGATCCGAAGTATTATTCGCCGACCGTCACCGCCGTGCTGCTGCCGGAAGGCCACGACGCCGATCAATTCCGCGGCGTTGCACTCAACACGTTCAACATTTCGTTCGGCGCGAGCTTCGGTCCCTTTGCGAAGCGATATTTCCGCATCGGCCATCTCGGCGACATCAACGATGCGACGATGATCGGCGCGCTTGGGGCGGCGGAAATGGCGCTGGGGCTTGCCGGCGTGCCGCACAAGAAAGGCGGCGTGCAGGCGGCGATGGATTACATCGCGTCGAGCCAGGGCGCTGCCGCGCGCGCGGCGGCGGAGTAGGCTCAAGCCAGCTTCACCGCAGCGACTTGATCCTTGTAGGCAGGCCGCGCGGCAATCGCCGCGTACCAGCGCTCGAAATTTGGAAATACGGGCCGTTCCGGCACCAGTTGCCGGTAACGGTTGGCCATCACCGCCGGCGGAATGTCGCCGTAGGAGAAAGCATCGCCAGCGACGAACGCCGACTTGCCGAGCTCGGCGTCGAGAACGGCGATCGCTTCCGTCGTGCGCTGTTTCGATTCTTCGATGACCGCGTGATTGCGCTTTTCGGGCGGCGTCCGGATCAGGCCCCAGAAGCATTGGAAGATCGCCGGGCCAAGCACACTGAGCTGCCAGTCCATCCACGCGCTGGCGCGGCCACGCGCCCGCAGATCGGCGGGCTTGAGCACGGCGGCGCGATGCTTGGCGGCGAGGTAGCGCACGATCGTGTTGGATTCCCAAAGCAGAAAGCCGTCGTCCTCTTCCAGCGTCGGGACCAGCCCGTTCGGATTGATGGCGAGATAGGCGGCATCGTGATTGCCGCCGAACGGTCCGCCGATATCGATACGCTCGTGCGGCAGGCCGATCTCGCCGATCGCCCACATCACCTTCTGCACATTCGCCGATGTGTTGCGGCCCCAGATCTTGATCATGTTCAATCGATCCGGCGCGCTTCCTCCGGCAGCATGATCGGGATGCCGTCGCGGATCGGATAAGCAAGCTTGGCCGCGCGCGAGATTAATTCTTGCTTGCCGGCGTCATATTCAAGCGGGGTCTTGGTCAACGGACAGACCAGGATTTCCAAGAGCTTGGGGTCGATGGTGTCGGCGGGATGATCGGATGACAAGCTGAGTTCCCTAACGGACTCCGGGCCGGCCTTGTTTAGCACAATCCGGCCGCGTCATCACTGCAGCGTGGTCTCGCCGCTTTGGCCTTTGGCCAGTTCGATCTCGGTGACGGCGATGAGAATCTCGGCGCGGGTCTTCAAATCCGGCGCTTCGAGCAGCGCCTGCTTTTCGGCGGCGCCGTAGGGCGACATCATTGCCAGCGCATTGACCAGGGCTTCGTTGGGGGCGTTTTCGATCCCATCCCAATCGGCCTTGAGATCGTTGACCCTGAGAAATTCGGCAAGCGTGCGCAGCAGCGCCTTGCGATCGACCTGGTCCTCGCCTTTGCGCGCGGTGAAGTCGGTAATAAACGGTGCGTAGGTCACGCGGCATTGCCGGTACGGCGTGCCGATAGCCAGTTCCTGCTCGACGCGGTAGCGGCAAATGCCGGTGAGCTGGACCAGGTAACGGCCGTTGCCGCTTTCGGCGAGTTGAGTGATGCGCCCGGCACAGCCGACCTGGAACAGATGCGGCTTGTTCGGATCGGGTCCGGGGTGGGTCGGGTCGGGCTGGATCATCCCGATCACGCGGATGCCGGAGCGCATGGCATCGTCGATCATGGCCAGATAGCGCGGCTCGAAAATGTTGAGCGGCATTTGTCCGCGCGGCAGCAGCAACGCGCCCGGCAGCGGAAAGACCGCGATCTCGGCGGGGAGGTCGCCAGGTCCCTTGTAGATCGCATTAATGGACATGCCATACTCCGCTCGCGGGATCCCGCCGGGCGTCTTGGCGAAAGCGGCGCTTAAGAAAACAGGATCGAGGACAGCCGTTTGCGGCCCTCGAGCGTGGCTTCGTCGGCAGCACCCCATGCATCGAAAAACTGCACCAGCTGTTTGCGGGCGCCGTCGTCGTTCCATTTGCGGTCGCGCTTGACGATGGTCACGAGTTGTTCGAGGGCGTCGAGCCGCCGGCCCTTGCCGTTGAGCGCCAGCGCGAGGTCAAAGCGTGCCTGATGGTCGGCCGGATTGGCCGCGACTTTCTGTTCCAGCTCGGCAAGCGGGCCCACCGCTTTCGCCTGCTCGGTAGGCGCCAACGCCGCTTGCGCCGCAGCGACCGCGGGATCGTTGCGCTTTGCTTCCGGGATCATCGCCAGCGTCTGCCGCGCCTGATCGAGCGCGCCGGCCTCGACATGCGAGCGCGCCAATCCTGCGAGCGCCGCGACGTTGGTGTTGTCCTCGGCGAGAAGCTGAGCATAAAGCTCGGCCGCGCCGGCTGCATCGCCGGCGGTCAACGCCGCCTCGGCGGCGTTGAGCAAATCCTTGGTCTCGCCGCCGATGCTGCCCTTGGTGAGGCGTTCAAGGAACGCCATGACCTGACTCTCCGGCAACGCGCCCATAAAGCCGTCGGCCGGCTGGCCGTTGACGAATGCGATCACCGCCGGGATCGACTGGACGCCCATCTGGCCGGGAATTTGCGGGTGCTCGTCGATATTCATTTTGACAAGCTTCACTTTGCCTTTGGCGGCGCGCACCGCTTTTTCCAGGATCGGCGTGAGCTGCTTGCACGGGCCACACCACGGCGCCCAGAAATCGATCAACACCGGCTGCAGCTTCGATTCCTCAATGACGTCATTGGCGAAGGCCTGCGTGGTCGTTTCCTTGACCAACGCATCCGCTGCGGCAGGCTGGGTTTGCTGCAACATCTCCTTGATACGCCTTCTCTTTTGGACTCGTCCGAGCCGCAATTGACCGGTTCGCCCCATTAAATGGGCATATGCCGCCCGAATGCAATCGACTCGTGGGAGGCCGGTTAAGCGGTGACTGGCGCGATCCGGGGCAGGTGCCCGGTCGCTTCGAGGAACTTGAGCAGGCCGGTGCGCGAAATCGTCGTCGTTCTCGTGTTGGCCAGCGGATGAAAATTCAGCGTCTCGTTTGTCATCATTGCCGCGTCGAGGACGACGGTAACCCGGCCGGCCTTGTCGTTGATCGCCGCAAACGGCGTCACCGAGCCCGGCTCGACGCCAAGCGCTTCGCGCAGGAGTTCCGCCGCGCCGAACGAGAAACGCCCGGTGGCGCCCAACAGCCGGTGCAGCGATTTGAGCTCGATGGTTGCATCTTCGGCCGCCACCACCAGGAACAGAATGCCCTTCTTGTCACGCAGGAACAGGTTCTTGGTGTGGCCGCCAGCGAGCTTGCCATGCAACGTGCGCGCTTCCTCGACCGTGAACACCGGCGGATGAGCGACGGTCTGGTGGGCGATGCCGAGACTATCCAAATAGGCGAAAAGCTCGTCCGGCGAGGCGGGCATCAGAGCATGATCCGGAACAGTGGATACCGGTTTTCCGAAAAGATCATGCTTCGTAGAAGGGTCAAGACGATAGTCCCATTCAACCCGCCCGGGAGGGGCATTGAGCGGCTTGATAGAGTTCCGCCGGCCGGTTGCAAAGCGTTTAGGTCTTTGGCATAGCTTGCCGCTCGGCTCAAAGCTGATCGACGTAATGGGCCGTTGCATTACCCTATTACGGATGCGGGTGTAGCTCAGGGGTAGAGCACAACCTTGCCAAGGTTGGGGTCGAGGGTTCGAATCCCTTCGCCCGCTCCAATAATCTCAATCGCTTAGGATAAATTTTGCGCTGGTGCAGCCTTCGGTGCGCCGGCGGAGCGATCCCCTGCCGCGGTAAATTTGTTTGCTGATCAGGTGGAATAACAACTGCCGCCAGGCTGACTGAACGGTGGGTAGCCGAGCTCGATCTTCCTTATGCGGTCGTATCGGCCACGCGTTCCGGTGATCCGGCCGTTGATAACGTGCATGATGTGAATGTCATACACGTGTGACGCCGGGCCGCGTATGGATACAACAACGTTTTCAAGAAAGTCGGCAAGTGTTGTTGTTCTCGATCAGCTTGGCAATTTCCCGGCGCTTCCGCTCGGTCATCGTGAACCTGATAACTGGCTTGCCGCCAAGCTCCTGGGCATTTAGAGCCCGCCGATGTTGCGCTCGCTAGTGGAGCGGATTT
>DATKRE010000085.1:0-7912 GCA_035532335.1 Xanthobacteraceae bacterium
AGGTTCAGGCCCATTTTCTCGAACTGGCGGCGGACCAATTTTGTGAGGCTCATAGGCGGCCTAAAGCGCCGTTTTATAGGCCGCTTCGGTCCTGGCCTTGATCTCGGCTTCGGTGACGCCGGGGGCAAGAGCCGTGAGCGCAAGGCCGTCCGGGCGGAATTCGAACTCGCCGAGATCGGTGATAATTTTATTGACGACGCCGGAACCGGTCAGCGGCAAGGAACATTTTTTGAGCAGCTTCGGTTGATCCTTGGCGGTGTGTTCCATCAGGACGACGATGCGCTTGACGCCGGCGACAAGGTCCATGGCGCCGCCCATGCCCTTGACCATCTTGCCGGGAATCATCCAGTTGGCGAGGTCGCCGTTCTCCGCCACCTGCATGGCGCCGAGAATGGCAATATCGACGTGACCGCCACGGATCATCGCAAATGAGTCGGCCGAATTGAAAAAGCTCGTCGTCGGCAATTCGGTCACGGTCTGCTTGCCGGCGTTGATCAAATCGGGGTCTTCGTCGCCTTCATACGGGAACGGGCCAAAGCCGAGCATGCCGTTCTCGGACTGCAACTGCACACTCATCCCGTCCGGAATGAAATTCGACACCAGCGTCGGAATGCCGATGCCGAGATTGACGTAGAAGCCGTCCTTAAGCTCTTTCGCGGCGCGCGCCGCCATTTGGTCGCGGGTCCAGGACATCAGACTTTCACTCCGGTTCCGGCCGATGCGGTAGCGTTCTCGCGCTTACGAACCGTGCGTTGCTCGATGTATTTCACCGCATTGGGGACGTGGACGATCCGCTGCACGTAGATGCCGGGCGTGATGATATGGTCGGCATCGACCTCACCCGGCTGCACCAGATGTTCGACCTCGGCGACGGTCACGCGTCCCGCGGTCGCCATGACTGGATTAAAATTGCGCGCCGTCTTGCGATAAACGAGGTTGCCCTCGGTATCGGCCATGTAAGCGTGGACGATCGAAAGGTCGGCAACCAGTCCGCGCTCCATCACATAACGCTGGCCGTCGAATTCGCGCACGTCCTTGCCTTCGGCGATCAAGGTGCCGACACCGGTCTTGGTGAAGAACGCCGGTACGCCGGCGCCGCCGGCGCGGATCCGTTCCGCCAGCGTGCCCTGCGGGTTGAATTCGATCTCGATCTGGTGATCGAGGTATTGCTGCGCGAAGGTTTTGTTTTCGCCGACATAGGACGCAATCATTTTCTTGATTTGCCTGGTGTCGAGCAAAACCCCGAGCCCCTTGCCGTCGACCCCGCAATTGTTGGAGACGACGGTGAGGTTCTTCACGCCGGAATCTCGGATTGCCAGGATCAAGCTTTCGGGAATGCCGCATAGACCGAAGCCACCGGCCATGATTAGCATGCCGTCCTTAAGCAACCCGGCCAACGCGGACTTGGTGTCCGCATAGACCTTGTTCATGTCCGCTCCATATCTCTTCCGGAAAATTCACCTACGCATAGCGAGGCCGGAGCAAGCGTTCAACTGGCCGGGCCGTCGACGCCGAACGTCTTGATGATCGGAAGCCCGAAGCTGTGGGGATAATAGTTCCAAGCAACGAAGCCTGCGGCAAATAGTATTCCCGCGATAATCGCCCCGATAAAGCGGTTTCGGAATGCAATGACGCTGCCCAGCAATGCGGCAACGAAGGCGAGCGCCGCCATCAATCCAACGAACGTCCAATTCACGGCCGATAAGTCGATAGGCATCCTTGTGCTCCTGGCAATGCAAGCTTGAAAGATTGTCGGACTGACAGTCTAGCCGAGGTTGCAGCGCCGCGCGATGGCTTGTTGGCTTGGCGGCAGCCGCTGCATCACGTTATATCGGTCGACAACGTCCCAATCGGAGCGAATAGGACATGGAAGCGCTTTCCGAGCGCCTGCAAACGCCGATCTCGACCGCCGAGCTTGAGCGCCGCTGGGCCGCCGTGCGCGCCGCCATGGAGCGCGAAAAGGTCGATGTGCTGCTGATGCAGAACAACAACGACCATATGGGCGGCTACGTGAAATACTTCACCGATCTGCCGGCGACCAATGGCTACCCGCTGACGGTCGTGTTCCCGCGCGACGACCTCATGACGATGGTGAGTCAGGGCCCGTTTGGCGGCGCCAATACCCCGACCGCAAACGGCGACGGCACCGCTCGCGGGGTCAAGCGATGGCTGACGACGCCAAGTTTCGCATCTTGCAACTATACGGCCGGATACGACCCAGAACTCGCGGCGACGGCGCTCGCGCCGTACGTCGGCGGCACCATCGGCCTCGTCGGAACCTCGCAGATGTCATTCGCCCTGGTCGATCATTTGCAGAAAGGCCGCTTCTCCAATTCGCGTTTCGTCGATGCGTCCGACCTGGTCGATCGAATCAAAGGCATCAAGAGCGCCGAGGAGCGCCAACTGATCCAGCGCACCGCCGCCATGCAGGACGGCGCCATGCGGGCCGCGTTCGATGCCGTCGAGCCGGGGTTGCGCGACCGCGACATTGCGGCGATCGCCCAATGCTACAGCCAGCGTAACGGCAGCGAGAACGGCATCTATCTGTGCGCCTCGATGCCGGCGGACAAGCCGGCGCAGTTCAGCCAGCGCCATTTTCAGAACCGGGTCATCCAGAAAGGCGATGTCATCGCGCTTCTGGTCGAGGATTCCGGTCCCGGCGGCATGTTCACCGAGCTCGGCCGCACCTGCGTCGTCGGCAAAGCCTCGGCCGAATTGAAGGACGAATTCGCGTTCGCCGTGCAGGCGCGCAAGTTCAACCTCGGCCTTCTCCAGCCGGGTGCGCCGTGCAAGGAAATTTTCGCCGCTTATAACGACTTCATGCGCAAGAACGACCGCCCGCAGGAACAGCGGCTGCATTGTCACGGCCAAGGCTATGACATGGTCGAGCGCCCGCTCATCCGCAGCGATGAGCCGATGTCGATCGCCAAAGATATGAACATCGTCGTGCACCCGACCTACATCCGCGGACACGTGATGTCGTGGGTCTGCGACAATTATCTGATCGAGGCACACGGCCCCGGCGAACGATTGCACAAATTTCCGGAGATCGTCACCGAGCTGGGCTGACGGCCGGATGCCGTTTTGGCGCGCCGCCGTTCCTTGCGGAACGCCGCTAAATCTCGCACAGTGTCGCCTGCCGTGAGTAGCGTAAGGGCTTGAGTATGCGTGGATTGGACGGCAAGACCGCGATTGTCTCGGGCGGCTCGACCCTGATCGGTCATACGGTGGCCGAGACGCTTGTCAGCTACGGCTGCAATGTCGTCATCGCCGACATCAATGCCGCCGACGGCGAAACGGCGGCCAAAAAGCTCGGCGCCAAGGCGCGGTTCATTCGTTGCGACATTACCAGTGACGCCGATATCGCGGCGCTGGTCAAAAGCACAATCGACGCAACCGGCAGGCTCGACTTTTTGGTCAATGTCGCCTGCACGTATCTCGATAACGGCGCCGACACCACGCGCGCCGACTGGTTGACCGCTTTCAATGTCAATGTCGTCGGGTCGGTCATGCTGATGCAGGCGGTCCGGCCGCATCTGAAGAAAAACAAAGGCGCCATCGTCAATTTTGGTTCGATTTCCGCGCGTGTCGCGCAGACCGGCCGCTGGGTTTATCCGGTCGCCAAAGCCGCGATCCTGCAACTGACGCGCAACCAGGCAATGGACCTCGCGCCCGACGGCATTCGCGTCAATGCCGTCTCGCCGGGCTGGACCTGGAGCAACATCATGGTCGAATTGACCAAGGGCAACCGGGCGAAAACCGACAGCGTGGCCAAGCCTTTCCATCTTCTTGGCCGGACCGGCGATCCGGCCGAAGTCGCGGAGGCGGTGGCGTTTCTTCTCTCGGATAATGCGAGCTTCATTACCGGCACGGATATTCGGGTGGACGGCGGCTATACGGCGATGGGCCCGGAACGCGCCGATCCGGCAATTCCTTTATTGATGGAATAAAAACGCGGCAGTGACTCGGCCGCTTTCAGGAGGGGCAATGGCAAAGCGAATGATTACGATCGTCGGCGGCGGCCAATCTGGCTTGCAGCTCGGCAACGGCCTGCTTTCGGCCGGTTACGACGTGCGGCTCGTGCAGGACCGCAAAGGCGACGACATCGGCGCCGGCAAGGTGATGTCGAGCCAGTGCATGTTCAACAAGGCGCTGAGTTACGAGCGCGAGCTTGGACTGAACTTCTGGGACAAAGAATGTCCGACGGTCGATTCGATCAGCTTTATCGTTCCGGCGCCGGACGGATCGGGTAACAAGGCGATTGAATGGAACGGCCTGCTTGACAAGCCGGCGCAAGCGGTCGACCAGCGCGTGAAATTTCCGCGCTGGATGCAGGAACTGGAAAAGCGCGGCGGCACGATCGAGTACAAGCAGGCAACACCCGCCGATCTCGACAAATACGCGGCCGATTCCGATCTCGTGATTGTCGCCGCCGGCAAGGGTGACATCGTCAAAATTTTCGAGCGCGACGCGCAAAAGTCGCAGTTCGACGCGCCGCAGCGCGCGCTGGCGCTGACTTACGTCAAAGGGCTGACGCCGCGGCCGCAGCATTCGGCGGTCTCCTTTAACCTGATCCCCGGCGTCGGCGAATATTTCGTCTTCCCGTCGCTGACGACAACGGGACCGTGCGAGATCATGGTGCTCGAGGGCGTTCCGGGCGGCCCGATGGATTGCTGGGCCGACGTCAAAACACCGGAGCAGCATCTCGCCAAATCGAAATGGATTTTGGAGACATTCCTGCCTTGGGAGGCCGAGCGCGCAAAGAACATCCAGCTCACCGATGCGAACGGCATCCTCAGCGGACGCTTCGCGCCGACCGTGCGCAAGCCGATCGCCAAACTTCCCTCCGGCAAAGCCGCGTTCGGCATGGCCGACGTCGTCGTACTCAACGATCCGGTCACCGGGCAAGGCTCCAACAACGCTTCAAAATGCGCGAAGATTTATCTCGACGCCATTATCGCGAACGGCAACAAGCCGTTCGATCAAGCCTGGATGCAGGCGACCTTCGACCGCTTCTGGGATTACGTGCAATACGTGACCGGCTGGACCAACGCGCTGCTGCAACCGCCGCCGCCGCACGTCCTCAACATCATGGGCGCCGCGCAGGGCATTCCGGTGCTGGCCAAGCGGATCGCCAATTGCTTCGACGAGCCGTTGGATCTGTTTCCGTGGTTCGCCGTCCCCGAGGAGGCCGAGAAGTATCTCAAATCGCTGGCGGCGTAAGCGCATGATCCGGAAAAGTGGACACCGGTTTTCCGAAAAGATCATGCGCCGCGAAAGCGCATGATCCGGAAAAGTGGACGCCGGTTTTCCGAAAAGATCATGCGCCGCGAAGGTGTCTAAGCTTTCTTGAGCGTGCGCGCGACATAGTCGCCGATATTGCGCAGCGTCTGCGGCGCCGCCCAAATCTCGGTCGCGGCTTTGTCGGCGGCCGCCCCGTTTCGATTAAGACGCTCGCGGATTTCCTGGCGCAGCTGTCGCTTGGTGGTGGCGAAAGCCTCCGGCGACAATTGCGCCAATTGCTGCGCGGCCGCGAGCGCCCGCGGCATCAAGGCATCCGCTTCGACGACTTCGTCGACCCAGCCGCGCTGTAATGCAATGTCAGGTTCGTAGGTCGCGCCGCTGAACAAGGATTCCGGCAAATTATGCGCCGGCACGGCAAAGCGCACCGCCTCGAAGGCGAGCGCCGGAAACGGCACGCCCACCAGTAATTCGGTGACGCCGATACGCCCGCCGCTTCGCGCCATGATGCGGCGGTCGGCGCAGCAAGCCAGCACCGCACCGCCGGCCATGGCATGACCGTTGATCGCCGCAACCAGCGGCTTCGGATGGAAGAAAATCGACGCAAACGACCGGTTCAATACCGGCAGGAATTTGCGCATGTAATCGGCGCCGCCCGCATTCGCCCGGATCAGGTCGACGCCGGCCGAGAACATCCGGCCCTGCCCTGTCACCACCACCGCCGGCGCCGACGACGTAGCAAGCTCGTCGAAGCACTTCGCCAATGCGTCGCAGAACTCGATATCCAGCGCGTTGGCCTTGCCGTGCTTGAGCGTGACAACGGCGATGCCGTTTTCGGTTCTGACATCGATCATGAGATTGTCTCGGGGCGTTTGCGTTTTCAACATAACAGGGCGCCCGGCAGGGAAGAAGCATGGTTAAGCCGGACCGATTTCGGTCCGCGCTTTGCGCCAAAAAACCCGCAATTGGGTCACCGTGAGGTCATGCCAGTCTGGCTTGAATCGACCGCAGAGTGTTCAGTCAGTCACGGAGAAGCGCAATGTTGCGTACTCGTATCGCGGCGGTGGCCGCGGCTGCGCTGTTTTTCGTCGCTACGACGGCGATCACCGCGGCGACCGCGCAAACCGCAACCAGCCAGCCAACCGGCAAACCGCTGCAGCTCCTGAAAATCATCGAGAAGCCGAGCAAGACGACGGCGAAATCGCATGCGAAAGCCGTCGCCAGATATGCGGTCGGACGATCGAGCAAAGTCGCCGCCAGACCGAAAAAGCACGCCCACCTGGCGGCGTTGCGACGACACCGACCGCAATTGCCGGTCAAGACGGCAGCGGCCACGCCGACGCCGACCCCGACGCCCGTGCCAACCCCAGCGCCGGTGCCGGACGGCGTCTGGCCGACGGCCAATCCCGCGATGGCAACCGAGATAACCGCCTCGACGCCCGCAGCGCAGCCGGCACCTGCCGCGCCCGATCCGAGCGAGGTCATGGTCGCCGGTCAAACCGTGAAGGTCGCTTCGCCGGATGAGGTCAATGAGATTGATCTTGGCGCCAATCGTGCGGCCCCGCAGACAAGCGACGCAGCGCCGGTCAGCGTCGCCGCCGGCACGCCGCCGCACGAAACGTCCGACGCGACGCCACAAACGGATGCCGTGAAAGCCTTCGCGGTTGCGCAGACGCAGCAGCCGAACGAAGTCGGCAGCGCATCGTGGATACTGCAAGTGCTGGCAGCGCTTGGCGGTGCGGTCACCGCCGGCACGGTCGCCTGGTTCTTGATTGGCGGTACCCCGCAGCGGACCTATGGCTGAGTGTCATTCCGGGGCCGAGCGCCAGCGAGGAACCCGGAATCTATAACCGCTGAACTTGCAGGACTGTGATTATGGATTCCGGGCTCGCGCTTTTAGCGCGCCCCGGAATGACAAGCATCAGCCCTTCGCTTTTAACGACGCGAACAACTCGTAGGCCTCTTTCGGCTTTAAGTTCTTGTGCACGACGGCGTTGACGGCAGCGATCATCGCCTTCGGCGCTTCCGACTGGAAGATGTTGCGGCCCATATCGACGCCTGAGGCGCCCTGCTGCACGGCGTTGTAGGCCATGGTCAGCGCGTCGAGCTCGGCGAGCTTTTTGCCGCCGGCCATGACGATCGGCACCGGGCATGACGCCGTGACGGACTCGAAGCCTTCGTCCACGTAGTAGGTCTTGACATATTGCGCGCCGAGCTCGGCGATGATGCGGCAGGCGAGCCGGAAATATTTGGCGTCGCGCACCATGGTCTTGCCGACCGCGGTGATGCCCATCACCGGAATGCCGGCGCGCAGGCCCGCATCGACCAGCCGGGTCATGTTGTGCACCGAGCGGGTCTCGTGCTCGCCACCGATGAACACCTGGATGCCGACGCCGGCGGCGTTCAAGCGCACCGCGTCGTCCATATCCATGGCGATCTGCTCGTCGGAAAGTTCTTCACGCAGGATGCTGGGGCCGCCGCTCGCGCGCAGCACCATCGGCTTGGTCGAATCCGCCGGAATGACCGAGCGCAAGATGCCGCGCGTGCAGAACAGCGCATCGCAGAACGGCAACAGCGGCACGATGGAGAGATCGATGCGCTCAAGCCCGCTGGTCGGACCTTGAAAATAGCCGTGGTCGACGGCGAGCATCACCGTGCGGCCGGTCGCCGG
>DATKRE010000086.1:0-15520 GCA_035532335.1 Xanthobacteraceae bacterium
TGCTTATGTGTTCGAGGGCTCGGGCAGTTTCCGTGCGGCGTCGGAGCCGTTCGGTGTTTTGACTGAGAAGACCGAAGGCGCCAACGAGGCTCTGGTACGCGAACAGACCGGTAATCGCTCGCTGGTGCTGTTCGACTCCGGCGACGAAGTCACCGTGCAGGCCGGCGACGACGGCATCCGCTTCCTGCTCGTTTCCGGCAAACCGCTGAAAGAGCCGGTCGCCTGGTACGGCCCGATCGTGATGAACACGCAAGCGGAATTGCAGCGGGCCGTCGCCGAACTGCAAAACGGCTCGTTTATTCGCTAGTAGTCCGATTCTAACATTCGCATCCGTGTTCGGCACCCTCTCATGCGAATTTAGAATCAAAAGGACCACTAGCAAGTATGCGTCTTAGTGGAGCTTTGGATTTGACATTCGCTTCACGAGCCTGCCGCGAGGTGGGTAGCGAATGTTAAATCCGCTCCACTAGTCAGGCCGCAACAACCGCCCTCAAAATCGTCACCCCCGGGCTGGCCCGGGGGTGCATGATGTCATGCGGCTCTATGGCTACGACAGCACTTCGAGCTTGCCGCCAACCGGGATTTCCGGTGCCGACTTGTTTTCGGCAATCACCAGGTCGAAGCCGTCGCCCTTCTTCTGCCATTGGCCAGCGACGAGTGGCGTCTTGGTGACGTTCTTCACCGGCTGTCCGGTCCATTGCACGTGACCGACCATCGAGTGGTAGTTGGTCGCAATGATGCTATCGAGGATCGCCTTCGGCTCGATCGCCTTGCTGCGCTTGAGCACGTCGATCGCCACCTCGAACAGCGCATGCTGGTAGCCGATCGGCTGCGTCCAGGGCCGCTTGGTTGCGGCCGTGTAAGCGTCGGTGAGGTCCTTCGCGCTCTGGCCGGTCAAACCGGATTTGAACGGGAACGTCGGGGTCCACCAGATTTCGGTGGTGAGCCCGTTGCCGCGTGCGCCAAGCGACGCGACAACCGACGGGAACAGCAACGCCTTGCCGATGGTAACGATCTTCGGATGGAAGTTCTGCTGTGCCGCCTGCGACCAGAAGGTGGCGAAGTCGGGCGGGATCATGTTGCCGACGACCATTTGGGCGCCGGCACTCTTGAATGCTGAAATCTGCGAGGTGAAGTCGTTGTTCATCACCTGATAGCGGCCGGGATCGAGCAGCTTGTAGCCGGCCTTGCCCAGCGCCGGCGGCAGGCCGCGCTGCGGATCGCCCCAGGCATTGCCGTCGGCATCGTTGGGGAACAGACCGCCGACAACTTTATTCGTCGGTACGCTGTCCCACATCGGCAGATACGAGGCGATGACGTCTTCCAGGCCCCAGAAGAAGTGATAGGTCCAGGTAAAGCCCTTCTTCGGATCGCCGTTGCGGCCGAAGAAGTAAGGCTGCCACGGACAATTGGTGGTGATGCACGGCACTTCATTGACCTCGGCCTGGTCGGCGACGGGGTTGGTGGTGTCGGGCGCGGATGAAGCGATGATCAAATCGACCTTATCGTGGGTAATCAATTCACCGGCAACCTCGGCGGCGCGCGAGCCGCTCGATTGGCTGTCCTTGGCGATGATTTGGACCTGATACGTCTTGCCGCCGCTTTGCAGGCCCGGCTTCAGAAGTTTGGTTACTTGATCGATGATGAAGCCATCGCTTTCGCCGAAACCCGCGAGCGGTCCGGTCCGCGGACTGACCAGTCCGATCTTGATGACCTTCGATTGCGCGTTGGCGGGGAGCACCCGCAACACCGCCGGTGCGGCAAGCGCACCGAGGCCGCCAGCGATGACGGTACGGCGATCGAGGCTGCCGCGCGTCTTGCTCGGAAGTTTATTGTCGTCACCCATTTTCATCCTCCCTTTCAGAGACCTTGCATGGATTTGAGATGCTGCATCACTCTGCCGCGTAACGCGGCTTGTTCCGCTTCGCTCCAGGTGCGGAAGCCCGCGCCGGATTTGAAACCCAGCTTTTTGTCAGCCACCAGTTTTTGCAGATAGGGCGATGGCCCCGGCCGGCTGTCGATCGCCGGCAGCACGATGTTATGGATGGCGAGCGTCAGATCGGTGCCGACCTGATCGGCGTTTTCCAGCGGGCCGAGTACCGGTAGCCGCCGGCCGAACGATGCCTTGACAACCGTATCGACGGTTTCGGCGTCGCAGATGCCGTTTTCAACCAGCGAGATCGCCTCGCGCCACAGTGCGTGCTGCAACCGGTTGCCGATAAATCCCGGCACGTCCTTCTTGACGTGGGCCGGCTGCTTGCCCGCCTCTCGGTGCAGCGCCATCGTCCGGCTCACGACATCCGGCGCCGTCCATTCCGTCGCGATGACTTCGACCAGAGGCACCAGGTAGGGTGGGTTCCACCAGTGGGTGCCGAGCGCCCGCGCGCGGTCGGCAAGCCCCTGCATGATCGCGGTAATCGGAATGACCGACGTATTACTGGCGAGAATGGTATCGCGGCGAACGTGCCGCTCGATCTCGGCAAAAATCTTTTGCTTGAGCGCCAAATCCTCGGACACCGCCTCAACCACGTAATCGGCGCCGCGCACCGCGTCGGCAAGGTCGACACACGGAAGTACGCGCGCGACGGCGCCGTCGTCCTCGCCGAGATCGCGCAGGTTCGCCGCGATGCGCGTCTTCACCGTGTCGAGATTTGCGGCCAGCGCGTCGGTGATCGTTACCTCGTGGCCGGCAAGCGCGAACACTTGCGCGATGCCATGCCCCATAAGGCCGGCGCCGATCACGGTGATGCGCGCTTTCGCCATCGCTCAGCCAGCCGTATAGCCGCCGTCGGCGTAAAGGACGTGCCCGGTATAGAAGTCGGACGCTTTCGAGGCGAGGAACAAGAGCGGACCGGCGAGGTCTTCCGGCTCGCCCAGACGGCCTTTCGGCACCCGCGTGAGGAAGCCCGCGCGCACGGTCTTGCCGCGCTCGTCGTCGGCGAACATCCATTCGGTGAGCGGCGACCGGAAAACCGTCGGACCAAGCGCGTTGACGGTGATGCCGGTTGCGCCGAGTTCGCAGCCGAGCGCCTTGGTGATGCCGTCGATCGCCGATTTCGAGGCGCAGTAGGCGGAATATCCGGCCGGATGCCCGAGCAAACCGCGCGCCGACGACATCAGGACGATCTTGCCGCCGCGACCCTGCTTGATCATCTGTCGGGCGCAGGCACGCGCGATCAGCCAGGACTGCGTGACGTTGGCGTCCATCACGTCGAGAAAATCTTCCGGTTTTTGATCGACGATCTTCGCCACCTTGTTCTGGCCGGAAGCGACGACCAGGATATCGACACCGCCGAATCCATCGACGGCGGCTTTGACGATGGCGTCGCAGTTTGCCTCCGAGCTCGGACGCTTGGCGATAACTTCGGCGTTGCCGCCTAATTTCCGGCATTCCGCCGCGATGTTTTTCAGCCCATCCGCATTGCTTGCCGCAACGACGATGTTGGCGCCGGCGGCAGCCAGCGTCTTGGCCGCCACCGCGCCGAACGCCCCGGTCGCGCCGGTAACGATCGCGGCCTTGCCGCGAACGTCAAACAGCGAAAGCGGATTTTTCAAAAATTCTTCGGACATCACATTCCTCTTCTCCTTCTCCCCGCGTGCGGGGAGAAGGTCGGGATGAGGGGGCGCCGCGTCTTGGCTGAGGATGGCTGCAAAGCCCGCTCACTTCGTTCACCACCTCTTCCCGCACAACGGGGAGAGGGGATTCATTTCACCGGCGCGACGGCGACCAGGATCGTGCACATTTCGTTGCCGCGATTGACGATCTCGCGGGACTCGTTCGGACCGATGAAGCAGGAATCGTGTTGCTTCAGCACCGTCTCCTTGCCGTCGACGATCACCGTCAACTCGCCGCTGAGAACGAAATAGACCTTCTCCGGCGGGGACGCGTCCGGCCCGGCGCCGCCGCCGGGCAAATAATGCGTCACGCCGACGATGAGGCTTTTGGAGCCGCCGGCCTCGGCGCCGAACAGGCGCAAGCCGGTGTAGCCACGGTGATGCGGCGCGTCGTACGACTTGGCTTCGGAGAAACGTTTGACCTGCATCAGAATTTTCCCCCCTTCTCGATTCGGTAGCCGCCCTTCGGATCGATGATTGCGACCAGCCGGATGATGCAGCCGTCGCCGCGCTCCCAATTCCACGGAAAGAACGCAAACGTGCAGCGGCGGCCGGTGACCTTGTCGATATCGCCGCCGACATTCTCGATGCCGAGAATGCCGTTGTTGAACAGGATGCGGTGCACCGGTTCCCACTCCGGAAAATCTTTTTTCCAGTCGCGGCCGCCGGACCACTTCTTGTATTCCTCGGCGAGATGCGGATGCAGCGGCCCGTTGCGTTGCGGCCCGATGGCGGTGGCGAGCGGGTGATCGTTGGCCTGCGTATCGTGGCCGACCACTTTGACTTTCTTCTCGACGAACCATTTGCCGGCCGAAGCGACGAAACCGGGCGAGTAACAGAAATAGTCTTCGCTATCTTCGTATTTCTTGTGCCAGCCGGTGTTGACGATCACCACGTCGCGCGGCCGCACCACCTTGCCGGCGGCTTTTTCCAGATCGTCGTAGGTGATCGGCTCCCATTTCTTTTTCGGGATCGACACCACGATGCCGGAGCCGAAAAAGTGCGGCAGCGGCACTTCGTCGATGAATGGCGTCCCCTGCACGACATGCGCCGGCGCGTCGATATGGGTGGTGTTGTGCATCGAGGTCGTGATGCGCTGCGACAGCACGCCCGACTTCGCCATGTAATGAATGCGCTCGATCTTGACGTCTTCGAAGTACGGCCAGTTCGGGGACTGGTATCCGAAGCGATGGGACAGATTGTAGAACGACAACCCCATCGCATTGTTCTCGTTCTCCTCGAACGAGATGCCGCGAATCTTCTTCGCCACGCGACCCTCCCACACTACCGACTTGACGTTTCCGTGCCGGCCTGCCCGCTTCGGCAGCGGTTCGGCCTGTACCGCAATATGGTACAAGTGTATCGAAATCCGGTGGGCTGAACAAGGCGCCGCGAATTATGCCGCGGCGGCAAGGAGATAGCGTTCAAGCGCGTCCTTGGTCGCGAGCAGCTTGGCAACGATGTGGCGCTGTTGGGTGGAAAAGCGTTGCGCCGGTACCGGCACCGAAACCGCAACGATGTTGCCAAGCGGATCTCGGGTGACGATGCCCACGGCGCAGATCCCGTGGGTATGTTCTTCGTGATCGATGGCGACGCCGGTCTTGCGGACGGTTTTGAGGTCGCGCAACAGTTCATCGAGCCGAGTGATGGTGCGCGGCGTGCGCTGCTCGTAGGTGGTGCCGATGAGGCGGGCGACCGCGGCGTCGTCGAGCCCGGCGAGATAGGCTTTGCCGTTGGCGGTGCAATGCAGCGGAAACGTCTCACCGACCGCCGAAACGGCACGCAGCCGCTGCGAACCGATCACCTGATCGATGAAGACCAGATGATCTTTTTTGATGACGGAAAGATCGACGGTTTCCTTGAGTTCGTTGGAGAGTTGGCTGAGGAACGGCCGCGCCACCGCAACAAAATCGGTCCGCGCCGAGCCGGCGAGCCGCAGGATCGTCGGGCCAAGCCGTACGCGTCCATTCGGCGATGCGGCGATGACGAATTTTTCGGCCTCAAGCGCCGCCACGATCCGCTGCACGGTGGAGCGTGCCAGAGTGACCCGCTGGGCGATTTGCCCAAGGCTCAGCCCGTCGCCTTCATCCTCGAGCGCGCGGAGGATCGCCGCCGCGCGCGCAATCACCTGCACCTGGCTGTGTGTCTGGCCTTTATCGTTGACCCGCCGCATGCCGACCGCCTTCATCGCTTCCGACCGCCTGTCGGCAAGTTGCTCCGACTTGCACTTTGATACAGGATTACCGCCATGCGGTACACAAGGTTACGCCGCGCCCGGCCGCACCCATGACCAAAGTTCTCATTCTTGACGAACACGCCGAAATCTATCGCGATCGCCTGCAAGGCGAATTCCCGGCAGCGCCGTATGCGCTCGCGCACCGCGCCGCGGACTTGCCGCGCGATCTATCCGACGTCGATGTCTTGATCTCGTTTGCGATCGGGCTGAACGATGAGTTTTATCAACGCGCGACTGGCTTGAAGTGGGTTCAGTGCCTGGCAACCGGCGTGGATCACGTCCTGCGCTCCCCATCGTTCAAACCGACCACCCTGTTGACCAGCGGGCGCGGCGCGCACGGGGCGCCGATGCGAGAAACCGTGCTTTACCTGATGCTGGCGGTAAGCCGCGACGTGCGCAGTCTGGCGGACGAGCAGAAAGCCCACATTTGGAATCGACGGTTTTACAGTTTGTTGATGGGCAAGACCGCGGTGGTGGTTGGCGTCGGCGTCGTCGGCATCGCCATCGGTCAGTTGCTCAAGGCCTTCGGCATGCGGGTCGTCGGCGTCAGCCGCACACCACGAACGATCGACGGCTTTGACGAGATGCTGCCGACCGACCAGTTGAACGAAGCCGCTCAAGGCGCGGACTTTCTGATCAACGTGCTGCCGTCCAACGCCGACAATGACGGTCTGTTCGACCGGACGCTGTTCGCGGCGATGCAGCCGACCGCGTATTATATCAGCGCCGGCCGCGGCCAGACCGTCGACGAAGCGGCGCTGATCACCGCCTTGCGCGAACGCTGGATCGCCGGCGCCGGACTCGATGTCTTTCATACCGAACCGTTGCCGTCTGATTCACCGTTCTGGGAGCTGCCGAACGTGTTCATCACCCCGCATCTCGGCGGCTATACCATCGAGTACGAGGCGCTGATCATGCCGCTCATCATCGACAACATGCGGGCGTTCCTCGCCGGCCGGCAAAGCGAGATGCGCAACATCGTCAAGCGCTAGGCTAAGAAAATAATTTCCTATCGCTTTCGCTTCGGTGCTTGGAGGTCTTGCGCAATCGGTTCCAATATTTCTACCCGGTCCTTAATCGCTGTCGCTGATCTCAAGAGGTCGGCCAGCAGTTGATCGCTGACATTAAAACTGCCGTCATACTCAAGAGAATTTCGTAAGCCGTGGCATTTATCAAGTACACGCCAAACTTCCGATCTAATTCCGAGCGTGTGTGGCAACGCCTGAAAGACCACATTCGCTGGCCGATAGCCGTGCCAGCGCATCGCTGCCAGAGCAAACGCGTGAGCGGCGCTGTAGGCTAGTGGTCCGATTCTAACATTCGCATCCGTATTCGGCAGCTTCTCATGCGAATGTTAGAATCAAAAGGACCACTAGCAAATATGAGTCTTAGTGGAGCTTTGGATTTGACATTCGCTTCACGAGGCTGCCGCTAGGTGGGTAGCGAATGTCAAATCCGCTCCACTAGGATGTGCGGCTAGAGGCATTGTTTTATCCCTTATGAGGCGGCCTGGATTGCTTTGCCCTTCGGGCTCGAAATGATCAAGCCGACCATCGGCACGCCGGCGGGTGTTTACAGAATCTCAACCATAAAAGCCGCTACATCAGGCCGGACATGCGGTCGTGCGCCTGCGGCGCAAGCGGTTTCGCTGACCCCGCAGTCTTGACGGTCGGCTCGCCTTAAAAGTCAGGGATAGAGATATGCGGTTGAACCTGGGCTGCGGCGGCAAAATCCTTCCCGGCTGGGTCAACGTCGACAAATTTTCCACCTGTAGCCCCGACCAGGTCGTGGATCTGGAGCGGTTTCCCTGGCCGTGGCCGGATGATTCGGTCGACGAAGTACGGATGCATCACGTGCTCGAGCACCTCGGCGCCCAGACCGATATTTATCTCGGAATCATCAAGGAGCTTTATCGCATCTGCCGCGACAACGCCGCGATCAACATCATCGTGCCCCATCCGCGGCACGATGATTTCCTGAACGACCCAACGCACGTGCGAGCGATTACACCGGCGAGTTTTGCCTTGTTCTCGCAGGCCAACAATCGCGACTGGCTTGCCAAAGGCGCGTCGAACACGCCGTTGGCGCTCTATCTGGAGGTCGACTTCGTGGTCGAAACGGAAGCCTATCTGCTTGAAGAGCTGTGGGGCAATTTGTTCGAACAGAAAAAACTCCCCCTCGCCGATCTGAAACAGGCCATTCGCCTGTATGGCAACGTCATCAAGCAGTTTGAGTTTGTTGTTCGGCCGATCAAGCCGGCAGGAAGCCGCATAACCGTGACGCCGGCGGTGCAAGCCGCCGACGTGCCGCTGGTTCCGGGCGAGGAGACGGTGAAAATGGTGCCGTCTGCGCTCGCTAGTGGAGCGGATGCTTAGGCGGGCAGAGACGGCGCCGCGCGCCTTTTGCCGGCCCATGACGATGACCTCCGCTCATTCCCGCGCAAGCGGGAATCCAGTCTGGGTCCCCGCTTTCACGGGGACGAGCGGAAAGAGCGGCGGATTGGCAATGACGCAACGGACGCCGTCGTCAGCAGTAATCCCCAGCTTGCGCAATGGCGCCTTCAGCCAGCCCCGAAGGCGTCACATTGTCGTGGGGTCATCCGCCATCGGATCGCCGCCCGCAGGGGCGTGCGAAAACCAAGGGGGATGGCGTCATGAGCATCGTCAAGCAGCGCGGGTCGATCGGCATCGAGCGCCCGGACGAAACCGAGGTCGAGGGAAAAATTCACGAGCTGGTGCGGCGCGACCGGGTCTCCTTTCGCCAGACGGACGGCGCCGGCGCCAGCGCGGCCAACGATCTGAGCACTTTGTTGCGCCGGGTGTCGGCACAATCGGCCGGCGAAATCGACAGCCTGATCGGCGAATTGCAGTTGCTGCGCGAAAAACTGATGGCCGATGGCAGCCGGGTCGAACGCGACATCGTTGAATATGCGGCGCTCGGCCAATCGGTGATCGAGATGACAAAAATCATCACCGAAAGCATGCTGCAGGTGAAGTTGCCGCCGGCACCGACGCTGGCGCCATAGGCTTTTTCTCCCGGCTGCGGCGCTGTCGACGATGACGTCATAGAAAAAGGCGCGGAAGCGTTCCGCGCCTTTTCCAAGTAACGCCGCGAGCGCGAGCGCGAGCGCGCAGGGCGGCCGCTCTGCGGCTATTGAGGCAGCGGAGCAAGCGTCAATATTTTGGGGATCAGGCCGGCGAATCAGTGAGCGTCAGTGCCTTTGCCGTTCTTCGTTACGTCATGGGCCAGCTGTCTCAGCAGCTTTTCCGCCAGCAAATCCACACCGTCCTGATCGGGGAAGGTGCCAAGATCACCGCGGGGGGCGCTCTTGATGCCGTATTTTACGGAACTGACGTAGACGATCTTGCCATCGGTCCGGTAGGAACCTTCGATCTGCTTCTTCAGCGTTTCGTCGTAGAAAGAGATTTGGTCGTGCGGTAACTGTTTCGACATCTGTGCAATCCTCCGCTATGCAAATCTCGTAACGCATAAAACATGCATTTGAGATGCGACATATTGAAGTGCGGCAAATCGAAGTGCGGCAAATCGCCTGTTGAATCGGCTCATCGCGATTGCCGGTAACGCGGCGCAAAGATGAGGCCGAGCTGTGACCGCAGGTGAGTCGCTCGACCGCACCGAAACGTCGATCAAGGCCTGTTCCGCCGGACGGAAAATCCGCGGTTTCCCCGGTGCTTGGTCCGTTCTACATTCAACGCTTGAGGAGACCATCATGCCCATTACCGCTAAACAGCTTCTCGAAGCCGCCAACGCGGCGGTACCGAAGATCTCCGGCAAGGAGGCCCAGGAATTGGTCGCCAACGGCGCGCTCCTGATCGACCTGCGCGACGGAATGGAGGTTGCGGCGACCGGCAAGGCCGTTGGTGCGATTCACATTTCGCGCGGCATACTGGAGTTCAAGGCCGATCCGACCTCGCCATCCGCCGACAAGAATTTCTCGACCGACAAGACCGTGATCCTGCATTGCGCCTCAGGCGGCCGTGCGGCGCTTGCCGGCAAACTCCTCAAGGATATGGGCTACGAGAAGGTCTACAACCTCGGCGGCTTGAAGGATTGGCTCGAGGCCGGCGGCAAGGTCGAGAAGTAATCGGAAAGCGCCGGGCGGTACCGTCGCCATGCCCGCGGGCATCCGCGATAACAGCGCCCGCTCCCGCTTCGAACTTGACGCCGCCGGCGTCACCGCTTTCATGAATTATCATCTCTCCGGGCGGGTGATGTCGCTCGATCACACCGAGACGCCGATCGCGGCGCGCGGGCGCGGCCTCGCCTCCCGGCTTACCGAAGGCGTGCTGCAAGAGGTGCGGGAGCGCGGCCTGAAAATCGTGCCCCGCTGCGCGTTCGTGCGCGCCTTTCTCGACCGCCATCCCGAGTATCGCGATCTCGTCGCGTAGTTCGCGGTGATGTGGTCGTGTTGTAGAGAAAAGAAAAAGGCGCGGGATGCAGCCGCGCCTTTATCGTCCAACCGCCTCCTTGCGGAGGCATCGCTATATCGCCATTAGTCGTCGTGATGAATGATGACTTTTTTGTCGGCCCGCGGCGGTCCCACGCGGTCGTACATCGGCCCTTCGTGTTTTTTGATGACGGTCTTGCTGTCGCCGTAGGGCGTGTCCTTCTTGATGATAGTTGTGTCCTCGGCTTTTGCAATCGACGCCATCTGTACGCTCAAAACCAGTGCGGCCGCAGCCGCAAGCATGAGTGCGCGCATGCTGTGTTCTCTCCTCGGTTTGCTTCTCGTACCGTTCTTAATGCGCGCCGGCGGCTCGTGTTCCCGCGGGACCTTGCGGAACCCGGGCTTTCCTCTGGTGGGCGAATGCACGACGCGTCGTGGGCGCGGCAAGGCATTGGACCCAGGACCGGATTGCTTCGTCGCAAACCTGCCTCCGGACTTGATGCGGGGGCTACTCGCAATGAGGCGGACGATCGAGTTGGCGCATGGCAATTTGGCGCACCGCCCTTACATTAGGGAGCCATGAAGAAAATCGGTTTCCTTTCATTTGGCCATTGGACGCCCTCGCCGCAGTCGAAAACGCGAACGGCGTCCGACGCGCTGCTGCAATCGATCGAGCTCGCGGTGGCCGCCGAGGAGCTTGGCGCCGACGGCGCTTATTTCCGCGTGCATCACTACGCCCGCCAGCTCGGCTCGCCCTTCCCGCTCCTGGCTGCGGTCGGCGCACGCACCAAGCGCATCGAGATCGGCACCGCGGTCATCGACATGCGTTACGAGAACCCGCTGTATATGGTGGAGGACGCCGGCGCAGCCGATGTCATCAGCGGCGGCCGCCTGCAGCTCGGCATCAGCCGCGGCTCGCCCGAGCAGGTGATCGATGGCTGGCGCTACTTCGGTTATGCGCCGCCGGAAGGCGAGACCGACGCCGACATGGCGCGCCGCCACACCGAAGTGTTTCTCCATCTGCTGCGCGGCGAAGGTTTTGCCAAGCCAAATCCGCAACCGATGTTCCCAAATCCGCCGGGCCTGCTGCGCCTTGAGCCCCACGCGGCAGGCCTGCGCGAGCGTATCTGGTGGGGCGCGGGTTCAGGCGCCACCGCCGAATGGGCCGCCAAGATCGGAATGAACCTGCAAAGCTCGACGCTGGTCTATGACGAGACCGGCGAACCGCTCGCCATCCAGCAGGCCGGCCAAATCCGCAAATATCGTGAGGCCTGGAAAGCGGCCGGGCACACGCGCGAGCCGCGGGTGTCGGTCAGCCGCAGCATCTTCGCGCTGGTCGACGACCGGGACCGCGCCTATTTCGGGCGCGACGGCGAGAGCGAAGACGCCATTGGGCTTCTCGGCGATAACCGGCGCGCAGTGTTCGGCCGCAGCTACGCCGCCGAGCCGGACGTTCTGGTCCAGCAACTCAAGAAGGACGAGGCCATTGCCGAGGCCGACACGCTGCTGCTGACGGTGCCCACCCAGCTCGGCGTCGACTACAACGCCCACCTCATCGAGGCAATCCTCAAGCACGTCGCTCCGGCGCTAGGCTGGCGGTGATCGAGCCGCCTAACTGAACAATCCCGCATGCTCACGGCGCAGTTCGCGCTTAAGCAATTTACCGCTCGGGTTTTTCGGCAAGGCTTCGGCGAAGACGATATCCTTCGGCGCCTTGAAGGGCGCGAGATGCGCGGCGCAATGGGAGTGCACTGCCTCTTTCGAGAGCGTCTGGCCGGCCTTGACCACGACCACCGCGACCACCGCTTCCACCCAGCGCGGATGCGGCACGCCGACCACCGCGACCTCGGAGACTTGCGGCAGCTTGTAGATCATCTCCTCGACCTCGCGGCTCGCCACGTTCTCGCCGCCGGTCTTGATCATGTCCTTCTTGCGGTCGACGACGTAGATGTAGCCGTCGGCGTCGATGGTGGCGAGATCGCCGGAATGAAACCAGCCGTTTTCGAAGGCGGTCTTGGTGCGCTCATCGTCGTGGAAATAACCGAGCATCAGGTGCGGCGAGCGATGCACGATTTCGCCGATTTCGCCGGGCGCCACGTCGCGCATGCGATCGTCGACTACGCGGGTCTCGACATTAAGCACGGCGCGGCCGCAGGAGCCCGGCTTGCTCAACTGTTCGTCGGGCCCGAGCATGGTGGCGAGCGGCGCAATTTCGGTCTGGCCGTACAAATTCCATAGCCGCACGTTCGGCATCCGCTTTGACATTTCGCGCATCACCTCGACCGGCATGATCGAGGCGCCGTAATAGCCTTTTTGCAGGCTGGACAGATCGGTCGAGTCGAACAGCGGCGAACGCAACAGCGAGATCCACACCGTCGGCGGTGCAAAGAACGAGGTGACGCGGTAGCGCTCGATCAGCCGCAGTAGATTGTCCGGCGTCGGCTTTGCGGTGATGACATTGGTCGAGCCGACGTAGATGGCCGGACCAAGGAACGCGTCGAGTTGCGCGCAGTGGTAGAGCGGCAGCGCATGCAGGGCGAGATCGTCGGTCGCGATGGCCGCATCGGCGACGCAGCTCACATACTGCCAGATCACGGCATCATGGGTGAGCATCGCGCCTTTCGGCAGCGATTCTGTGCCGCTGGTGTAGACGATCTGCGCGACATCGCCGCCGGAAAGTTCGACCTCAGGCGGCTCGGCATCGGACAGAAGGTCGTCAAATGCGATCATGCTCGGCTCCGGCGCGGTCGTTTCCTCCGACGGCAGCCAGATCAGCTCGCGCACCTTGGTATCGAGCGCCGCCGCTGCGCGTGCTGCGTCGGCGAGGCCGGAATCCGTTGCCAAAATCTCGGCACCGGCATGTCTAAGGATGAAGGCGGCCTCCTCGGGCTTAAGCATGAAATTGATCGGCACCAGCACGGCTCCGAGGCGCGCCAGTGCAAAGCGCAGTGCTGCGAAGGCATGCGAATTGCGCGACAGGATGGCCAGCCGGCTTCCCTTGCCGAGGCCTCGGGCGGCAAGCCCCGCAGCCAGGCGATCGCAGACCGCATCAAAGTCCGCATAGCTCCACTGTGTATCGCCGCAAATAATCGCGGTCTTGTTTGGGAAGCGCTTGGCGGTGCGGTGCAGCAGATCGGCCAGCGTCTGCCGGCGAAGCGCGGCGTGCATGTCTCTGTTTCCCTGTGTTAGCGATGACCGCTTTGTTGCTGATGCCGAGTATGGACCAGGCGCGGGCCGTTTGCCCATGCGGCGGAAGGACAGCCGATTTCGTCGTCAACCCTCGATAAAAAGTGACGATACGCCCTCGCCGCGCTTGACGGACCATTTTCCGCGCGCGACACGATAGCGTCCGTCCGGACGATTTATTTCGGAGCACGCAATGCGGTTGAAAGACAAGGTCGCCGTCGTCACCGGCGGCACCAGCGGCATCGGCCGCTGCATCGTCGAGCGCTTTGTCGAAGAAGGTGCGCGCGTCGTGTTCAGCGGCCGCCGCGCAGCGCTCGGCGCCGAAGTGGCGCGCGCAACGGGTGCCACGTTCATCGCGGCCGACGCCGCGCGCGAGGAGGACGCGGCCGACACAATCGCCGCCGCCGCCAAGCTCGGCCGGCTTGACATCCTGGTCAACAACGCCGGCATGGGCTCACCCTATGCCCGGGTCGAGAAGCTTAATCTCGACGAGTTCGACCGCATGATCGCGGTTCATGTGCGCGGCGCGCTGGCGCATATGAAATACGCAGCGCCAATCATGCGCAAGCAAAAGAGCGGCAGCATCATCAATGTCGCCTCGGTCGGCGCGCATCGTGCCGGCTACGGCTCGATTTTCTACGGCGCCGCCAAGGCGGCGCTGATGCATTTGACCACCTACGCGGCGGTTGAACTCGGCGAGGACAATGTGCGGGCCAATTCACTTTCGCCGGGCGGCATCGCCACCGGCATTTTCGGCAAGGCACTCGGGCTCGAGGACGATGCGGCGGAAGCCTCCGCCGACCGGGTCAAGGGCGAGCTAGTGACATTTCAACCGATCCCACGTGCCGGCCTGCCGGAAGACGTCGCCGCCGCGGCGGTGTTTCTGGCCAGTGACGAATCTTCCTTCATCAACGGCGAAGATATCGTGATCGACGGTGGCGTCATCCGCGGCCGCCGCCCGGCGGAAGTGCGCGCGCACGGCGCCGGCCTCAAGCGCGCGCTCGGGAACAATGAGGGCTGACGCGCACAAATCCGATCAAGCTCGATCGTTTACGGCCCGGGCGACCGCCGCCCTGCCCCGCTATTTGAAATAAGTGACGCCACAGCCCTGATTGCCGATGCGCGTTTCGAGGAATTGCTTGGTCGCCGGCTGTTTGGTTCCGGGTTTCGGCATTTGGTATTCCAGCGTAACGAAGTCGCCTTCCGGCGCGTCGTGAATGGCGTCGTAAGCGCGTTGTCCGACCGGATCGCTCGGCGGCAGCTTTAACTCGCGGACGTTGACGCCAAGCAACATCGCGCTCTGGTAGGCGGTAAATTTTCCATCCCCGGCGTTGAAACAATAAATGTAGAGGTCGCGGTCGCGGAATTGCTTGTTTTTCTCGTCGTTGAACGCCTTAAGCGCCGTGGCCTGGTTGTCCTTGAGCGCCGCGACGGCGCGCTCAAGCATGGCGCGTGCTTCGTCGGCCGTGCCGAATTGCGGCGCAGCCGGCGCGGCTGGCGCAACCGCCGTCCACAGCAGCACGGCCGTTGCGATCAGAGCGGACGGCAGGATCTTCTTTTTGTTCATGGTGCAAGCCAACATCCTGTGGTGGAAGAAACTATGCCGCCGGTTTTTCGACCAGCAGGTTGCCGTCGTCGTCAACCGAGAGTCCGGTTCTGCGCGCCTCGGCGACCACTGACGGATGCCAGTCGACTTTGCCGGCATCGGGGCCACCGACGATCGCCATCAGCAGCGCGTCGGACCGGTCCGATACATTGCGGAAGCCGCGGTAGATGCCGATCGGCACGTTGACGACGTCGCCTTCGTCGAGATCAAGCGTACGCTCGTCATTGCCCTCGAGCCAGAATACCTGCCATTTGCCTTGCACCGGAATGAATACTTCCTCGGTTGCGTGGCGATGCAAGGCCGCGCCGCAGCCTTTGGGCGCGCGGATATAGGTGACGGAAAAGCCTTCGGCGCCGGCTTTGACGTGCGGGCGAAGTTCGGCGTTCTCGGTGACGCCCATGCCGACCATGTTGATGATCTCCCGGTCATAGGCGGGCAATCGTTGGTCAAGAAATGCGAGGCTCGAGCC
>DATKRE010000087.1:0-6306 GCA_035532335.1 Xanthobacteraceae bacterium
GGCGTTTCCGCCGATTTAACCGAAAGCGCGTCAAGTCGCGTCGTCGGGTTTGCGCTCGCGGCGGTCACGCGCCCATTGCGCGGCGAGCAAGCCGAGGAGTGCGATCGGGATGATGCGCTCCCAGCCCAGCGCACGGCCAGCCTGCACGGCGACGCCGAGAATTCTTGGATCGAACAGCCAGGACGATCCGTGCGCACGCGCAGCCCGCTCGAGAATGGCGCGCTCCTTGGCGCGCCGGCGCGATACGGCGAATACGATCGCTCCGATCAAGGCGATCAGGATAAATATGCCGGCGATGATGAGCGCGGCGAAAATGGCGCCGAACTGCAACATCAGCCACGCATACGCCGCGACGCAGAGAAAGGTGAATGCAGTCAGCGATGCAAGCGCGATCAGCGCGAGCCAGACGATCAGGCCGGTGTTGAGGCCGCTGCGCGCCTGAATGGCGAGCGTTGCGTCGTGGAGTAGGTTTTTCAGCACGAAATTCCCATCGCTGGAGGCGGCATCGCCGGTATCGAAGCGTTACCGGCGCCAGGCCGCTCCGAACAGAAACGCCAGCCCGGCGGCGAGCGCCAACGTCGTGTAGGGGCGCGTCTTGATCGACTCGTTGAGCGCCCCGACAAAATGATCCGATACTTCGCGCACTGCCTTGGCCGCCTCCTGCCCTTTGTCCTGCGCTTCGGAAACCGCCTCGTTCACGCCCGACTTGGCGTGCCGCCAGGCGGCCGCGCCCTTGCCGGCGAGAATGTCGGCTACTTGATCGGCAAGCCGCCGAAAGTCATCGCGCAGGGCCTGCAAATCGCCCTCAAAATTGGCGGCCGAATCGGACGCAGCCTTGCCGAATTCGTGCACAGTATCGTGCGCATCCTTGGCCGCGTCGCGCGCATTTTCCGAAGCCGTCGAGCCGGTGTTCATGCTTGTCTCCGTACGTCGAGCGAACAAATGGGAACGTTGCGATAATTATATGGGTCCGTCGAAAGTTCCATTCAATCAGAAAGTCTGATGTCTTCATGCGGAAATAAATGACTGAAAACGATGATTCCGACGATCGATGGGTTCAGCTTTCCTGGGTTGCCAGCAATCACCAGCGAACATACTCGCAAAAAAGATGAAACCCATCACAATGATAGCAGCGACGGGCAACAAATTTCCGATCGATATGGTGTGTGCCATTTTTTAAAGTATAGCCGCGATCAATTACGGCGACGTTGATCTGAATCAATTTGAAAGATGTATTCTCACGTAGCTACAAAAACTGATGGCATAGGCATTAAGAGATTACTCAAGGTTGGCTTGCGGCGAGTTCGCCAAGTTGCTTGTTTTGCCACCGGCTAGTGGTCCAATTCTAACATTCGCTTCCGTATTCGGCAGCTTCTCATGCGAATGTTAGAATCAAAAGGACCACTAGCAAATATGAGTCTTAGTGGAGCTTTGGATTTGACATTCGCTTCACGAGTCTGCCGCTAGGTGGGTAGCGAATGTTAAATCCGCTCCACTAGAAACGATGGATCGTTCCTTCGACGAATTTGGTCGATGAATAATGGTGTGAAGGATGAAAGCGGAATTCCGGGAAACAGAATCGCTCCGCTCCGTTGAGCCTTCGCCCACACTTGCGGGTGAGGTCTTTGCACGATTGCGAGCCGACATTGTCAGCTCTCGATTGGCTCCGGGAGCAAAGCTCCGCCTCGAGGATCTGCGCCAGGCCTATGGGGTTGGATTCAGTCCGCTGCGCGAGGCGCTGTCGCGCTTAGCCGAGAACCGTCTTGTGGTCGCGATCGGACAGCGCGGCTTTCGCGTTCCCGAAGTGTCGGCTCGGGAGATCATGGACATCGCCATGGTGCGAAAGGAACTGGAGGGGTTTGGCTTGCGCCTCGCCATTCGCCACGGCGACGATATCTGGGAAGCACGCCTGGTAGCGGCCGGCGAGAAATTTGCGATGCTGCAGTGCTCGAAGAAGACTATCGCTGAGGATATGTGGGAAAGCCGGCACCGCGATTTTCATTTCGCTTTGATCGCGGCATGCCAATCACCGTGGCTCCTGCATCTGCACGATGTTCTGACCGATCAATTCGATCGTTATCGCCGCCTGTCGGCGAGGAGCCGGCTTCCCAATGCACCTCGTTGGCTCACGCATAAAGGAATCATGCAGGCAGCCATTGCCCGGAATGCCGACAAGGCGGTCAGGCTTCTCGAGGAGCACGTCAGCGAAGCCACCCGGCTGATCGTTGCCGGCTTCGTGGCGTCGGAAGAGCAGCGAAACGCGCCGGTCCGAAAGCGAAAAATCGCTGCGGCGCACCGCCGGTCCGCCTGATCACGCGGGATCAACGCGGAGCACCGTACCGCCGTCGGTCTTCGCCGAGAGGCTGGCGGGGGCGGTCGCCATCGGCGGTGCCCTCTGTCTACTCTGCCGCTTGCGCGCCGACGTGCTGATGGAACGCCGGCATCACCTGTTCGGCCATCAGCGTCATCGCCTGGCGTTCCCACGCTTCGTTCGGTCCGCCCCAGTCGAGCCCGGTCATCAGCAGCGAGCCGAATGGACCGACCTCGTCGCGGAAGGCGACGAGCTTGTCGAGCATGGTCTTGGGCGAGCCGTACAGGATGCAGCCTTCGGTGATCGCCTCGACGGTCGTTTCCGCATCGGTCATATCCGGCCGCGGCTTGAGGACGCTCAACAGCCCGACGCCGCTGAGTGCGGCGCGGATGTAGGTCCAGAAATACCGGCTGGACGATTTTTGGCCGAAGGCGCGGTCGTGTGCTTCGGCGTCGCTCGGGGCGACCGTAATGTTGCGCGCCACCCGCCAGTTCTCGCCGGACGGCTTTTTGCCAAGCTCCGCGCAGGCAGTGCGGTAAATCGACCAATGCGACGCCATCGAATACGTCGGGCTGATATTGGCCGAGATGATGCCCCACCCGTGTTGCGCGGCGGTACGCGCCGACGAGGAGTTCGGGCTGGCCAGCGATAAACTCACCGGCGGCCCGGCTTTCTGATACGGCTTCGGCATATAGCCGATGCCAAGATCGGCGATGACGTTGGTCTTGAGGTTGACCTTCCAGAACTCGCCGTCAATTTCGTAGGGCGGATCCTGCGACCAGATCCGCTGCATGATGCCCACGGATTCAACGACCTTGCGGTTGCGCACCGCGACGTCGGTTTGGCCGAACAATTCGAAATCCGACAGCAATCCGCCCGGCCCGACGCCGAGCATGAAGCGGCCGCGGCTCATGTGGTCGAACTGCGCCACCTCGGCGGCGAGCACGCGCGGATCGTGATTGGGAAGACAAATCACGCCGGTGCCGAAGCGCAGATTTTTTGTCCTCGGCAGCAGCCCGGCCATGAACATCATCGGCGAAGGGATCGGTTCGGTGGTCGCCGAAAAATGCTCGCCGAGCCACAATTCCTCAAAGCCAAGCCGGTCGGCCAACAGCGATTTCTCGGTGTCTTCTTCCAGGGTTTCGGTGAAGGTCCGGTGCGGCGGATGCACCGGCATCATGAAAAAGCCGAGACGCATGTTTCCCCCGATGGTCCGGCGAGATTGAATATATTTTCGTTGCCCGCCGGCACGCTTTCCGTCGCGGCGATGATGGCACCGGAAGGCGCGCCGGATCAAGCGCGTGTGGTACGCTTGATCCGGTGCCGGCGCTGGCGCAATCTCGCCGGCCAAATGGAGGAACGCCATGAGTACCGCCGAACTGCGGTCGGCCCCCGCATCCGCTAACGCATCCGCCAATACATCCGCAAAGATTCCGAGCGCCGAGGAACTGGTCGCGCGGGCACGGGCACTGGCGCCGAAATTGCGCGAACGCGCGATCAAAGCGGAGCATGACCGCGAGATTCCGCGGGAGTCGGTCGAGGAATACATTGAAGCCGGCCTCATCCACACCCTGCAACCCAAGCGGTGGGGAGGTTACGAGCACGACCATGAGGTTGCGTTCGATACGGCGATCGAACTCGGCAAATCGACCTGCGCATCCTCGGCCTGGGTGCTCAATTATCTCACCGACCACGCTTGCATCCTGGCGCATTTCCCGGAGGAGGCGCAGCACGACGTCTGGAGCGAGAACAAAGCGGCTTGCATCGCCACGTCGGCGGCGCCGACCGGCAAGGTGACGGTGGTTCCGGGCGGCTATCGGCTCGACGGCCGCTGGGCGTGGTGCAGCGGGCTACGTCACTCGCAGTGGATCATGATCGGCGGTCTTGCGTTCCGGCCGGGGGAGGATCATCCAGACATGCGGCTTTATCTGCTGCCGGTGTCGCAGGTGAAGCAAGACGATACCTGGTACTGCGCGGGCCTCCGCGCTTCCGGTTCGATCACTTCGGTGGTCGAGGACGTATTCGTGCCGGAGCATCGCAGCGTATCGTTCGCGACCTTGCGCGACGCGCACTCGCCGGGATCGAAGATCAACACCAATCCGATCTATCGGACGCCATTCATCGCGGTGCATTCCTACGCGCTGCTTGGCCCGGCGCTCGGTTCGGCGCGTGCCGCCTATGCCGATTTCGTCGAATGGACCGGGCAGCGTTATCTGACCTACACCCAGCTCGCCATTGCCCAGCATGTGCCGGTACAACTCAAAGTCGCCGAGATCGGCGCACAGATCGACGCCGCCGAGCTACTCGCCCGCCGTGCGTTGTCGATCGCGCGCAAGGATTATAGTGGCATGACTTTGCCGACCCGCACGCTGCTGCGCCGCGATTTCACCTACGCCATGCGCATGTTGCGCGATGCCATGGATTCGCTGATCAAGATTGCCGGCTCAAGCGGGCTGCTGGAAAACAATTCGGCGCAGCGGGCATGGCGCGACGTGCACGCGATCTCCTCGCATGTGGTAATGAGCTGGGACGTACCGGCGGAGAATTTCGGCCGCGCCGAGTTCGGGCTGCCGCTCAATCCGGCTTATCCGATGTTTTAGGAGCGTGCGCTCGCCATCGCCGCGCGTAATCATTCACGCGGGATGGCGAGGCTATCGAGCATAAAAATACTTGCACCAGCCTTGCGGGCGGCAAACCTGCGCCCTCAGCGAATCGGCTCTGTCTGAGTGAGCGCCGACTATGGACGGCCAACGGTGCCTTTCCAGAGCTCGGAGTCTTTGGGCACGCCGTCATCCGACTCCCGTCTTCTGGCCGCGTTGCTGCTGCTTCTGGCCACCTTGACCGCCCTGTTGGCTCTGACCGGGCTTCGGGTTCTGCTGCTGCTGCTGACCGCCGCTTTGTTGCTGGCCGCTACCGCCCTGTTGCCGGTCGCTCTGCTTGTTGTCTCGATCTTGATCAGGCATGTGCAAATCCTCCTACGATGTGTGAGCAACGCTCGCTGGGGATCAACACGTTGGCCTGCGACCCGTTCCGAAAATCCCGCGTCAGGGTTTTTCATGGAACCGGGAGGCTGAGTTCCGCGCTCGCATCACCAGACGTGAAGGCGCAGCCGACGCAAGCTCCGCAATGCGCTGCAGGTGATATCAATAGATGAAGTCAATTATGCCGGCCGGTTGTGGCCGACGGTTTTGAGATAGTGCAAAGTCTCGTCGAGCGTCACCACGTCGGCGTATTTGGCGTTGAGGTCGAACAGGCTTTGCTCGTGCGCCGCCTTCGAGCGGTCGCCGACCGCTTCGCGCACCACCATCGGGCGAAAGCCGTTCTGCACCGCGTCGACCGCGGTCGCGCGCACGCACCCCGATGTGGTGCAGCCGGTGAGGATCAGCGTATCGATGCGGCGGCTGTTCAAGCGCGGCACCAGGTCGGTGCCGAAAAAGCAGGAAGCGTATTTCTTCACCAGCAGGATGTCGTTTGGCTGCATCGTCAGCCGCGGATCGACTTTGACCGCGTCGGAGCCGGCGATGAGCGTGCGCGCGCCTGTTTGCTTGAGCGCCCAAATGCCGGCATCCTTGATGTCGGCCTCCTCGTACATCACGGTGGAGAAAATAACCGGAATTCCGCGTTGGTGCGCGACCTCAAGGAGTGGTTTCTGCGCCTCGATCTCGCCGTCGAGGCTTGCGCCGAGCGGCATTGCCGGATCGGTGAAGCCCTTGAGCATGTCGATGACGATCAGCGCCGGCCGCTCGCCGAAACCGATCTTGATGCCAAAGCCACGCTGCCGGAAAAACTCCTCGTCATCCTTGCCGCTGGTCACGATCGCACTCCTTCTCGCTGGCGCAGTTATATGCGAACACCTAGTGGAGCGGATTTAACATTCGCTACCCACCTAGCGGCAGCCTCGTGAAGCGAATGTCAAATCCAAAGCTCCACTAAGACTCATATTTGCTAGTGGTCCTTTTGATTCCAACATTCGCATGAGAAGCTGCCGAATACGG
>DATKRE010000088.1:0-7221 GCA_035532335.1 Xanthobacteraceae bacterium
CCGTATTCGGCAGCTTCTCATGCGAATGTTAGAATCAAAAGGACCACTAGCGAATATGAGTCTTAGTGGAGCTTTGGATTTGACATTCGCTTCACGAGGCTGCCGCTAGGTGGGTAGCGAATGTTAAATCCGCTCCACTAGGCCCGGCGGGTCGCGTCGCGCATTTTTATCGGCCGCGACGTTCAGAACGCCGCCCTTTCCGCCTTGAACTTATCGGTGACATTTCCCGACAGCGCGATGTCATTCGGATTGAGTGCCATAGTCGGCGCGCCGGGGGCGAGATTCATCTCCAGAAGATCGGCCCAGACGACGTTCGGTGCGGTGCTCAACTCGAAATAATAACGCTTGTCGGTGAGGTTCATCACCGTGCGGTATTCGGTGTTGTAGATTCCGAAGTTCTTGTACGGCGCGCCAAACGGCACCGAGACATTGCGCGCGATGGCAAACATGCCGGCCACCGCTTGGCGCTCATCCTTGGGTGCCGGCAGCATCGCCAGATAATAGTCGGCGCGCGCAAAACGGTCGCGCGGATTGACGTTGCCCGGCAGCGGCATGTCGCTCGAAGGATGCGAGAAATCCAGCTTGTTCAGGAGCGCGAGCTGCTCGTCGTAAGCCGGATCATTGGTCATGATCGTGAATTGGCGGCCGTGATGAACCACCGGTTTGCCGCCGATATATTCGATGATGGCGGAGTCACCGCCGGCATCCTCCAGCGCCAGATGTACGTTCGCCTTGTGCCCGTGCGCCTCGACCATCACGACCTGGATCTTGTCGAGCACGTCGAGCGCCTCATTGACGGTCGCCGCATTGTCGAGCGCGTACTGGGCCCACAATGCGGCCTGCAGGCCGGGCTTGCTCGCATCCCGCGCGCCAAAATCGGTCGCAGTCAGATAGAGCATGTGCGCGCCAAGGCCGCGCTCGTTAAATCCGTCGGCGGTGCCGACACCGTAAATCGTGGTCACCATGCTTGCGTATTTTGACGTCCACTTAGCCGGATTTTCCGCGACCACCCGGGTCGGGCCGGCGCGGCCGCCGTCGCGGCTCATGCCGCGCGGAAACGCCGTGAGTATCGGATCGGTTGTTTCCGGCCAGTCCATGGTCCGCGCAGCGAGCACCGCAAGCTTGTTGTCGTTCCACAGCACGCGGGTGCAGGCGCCCGCGAATTGCGAAGCGGCAAGCACGATCGCTGCTGCCGCGAGCGCGCCGTATAAAAATTTGCGTTTCAACATGGCTGGCCTCCGGATGACCTCGAATGATCTATCGTTTCGTCGCAGGGCGGCGGGCGACATGCGCGCCGATCGCCCGCGCGGCATCGAGACTAGGCAACGGCGATGTACGCAGGCCAAACAAAATCGCCGCAAGTTGAGGCATTCGCGGCATTGCGGCTGTTTGAGTGCCCTATCAGTCAATACACGTATTGGCCGGCGCTCGTTTCAGCGAAGCGCCGCTTGCGGCGGGGCCTTGGTTTTTGCCGCTTCGGCGATTTCTGCATGTTGCATCGCAACAAAATTCGCGTCACATTGGCCGCGCCGAAACGCGTCAAAGACTCGTCAAAGACTTGTCGAAGATTCATGGGCGATCAACCGAAGCGCGACAAAGCGTGGATTTTCCGCACCTATGCGGGCCACTCGGATGCGAAAGCATCGAACGCGCTCTACCGTAAGAATCTGAGCAAAGGGCAGACCGGCCTTTCGGTCGCCTTCGATCTGCCGACCCAGACCGGATACGACTGCGATCATCCGCTCGCCAAGGGCGAGGTCGGCAAGGTCGGCGTGCCGATCTCGCATCTCGGCGACATGCGTGCGCTGTTTGACGGCATCCCGCTCGGCGAGATGAACACGTCGATGACGATCAACGCGACGGCTGCTTGGCTGCTCGCGCTGTATGCGGCGCTCGCCGACGAACAGGGCGTGCCGCGCCAACAACTCACCGGCACTACGCAGAACGACATCATCAAGGAATATCTGTCGCGCGGAACCTATGTGTTTCCGCCGGTCCCTTCGATGCGGCTGACCAAGGATGTGATCCTGTTCACGACCAAAGAAATGCCGAAATGGAATCCGATGAACGTCTGCTCCTACCATCTCCAGGAAGCGGGCGCGACGCCGGTGCAGGAACTCGCCTTTGCGCTCGCCACCGCCATCGGCGTGCTCGATGCGGTCAAAGCGTCCGGGCAATGCGCGGAGGACGAATTCGGCGAGGTGGTCGGACGCATTTCGTTCTTCGTCAATGCCGGGCTGCGCTTCGTCACCGAAGTCTGCAAGATGCGCGCGTTCACCGAATTGTGGGATGAAATCACGCGCGAGCGTTACGGCGTGACCGACCCCAAGCGGCGGCTGTTCCGCTATGGCGTGCAGGTCAATTCGCTTGGCCTGACCGAGCAGCAACCGGAAAACAATGTCGCCCGCATCCTGATTGAGATGCTGGCGGTGACGCTATCGAAGCAGGCGCGGGCGCGCGCCGTGCAGCTGCCGGCCTGGAACGAGGCACTCGGGCTGCCGCGGCCGTGGGATCAGCAATGGTCGCTGCGCATGCAGCAGATTCTCGCCTTTGAGACCGACCTGCTGGAATACGGCGACATTTTCGACGGCTCGCCGGTCATCGCCGCCAAAGTCGACGCGCTCAAGCAAGCGGCCAGGGAGGAATTGCAGCATATCGAGGCAATGGGCGGCACCGTCGCCGCCGTCGAAACCGGCTACCTCAAGCAGCAATTGGTGGAATCGAATTCGCGCCGCGTCGAGGCGATCGAGCGCGGCGACCAGACTGTGATCGGCGTCAACCGTTTCGGCGAGACCGAGCCGTCGCCGCTGGCCGACGCCGCCGACGCGATCCTGACCGTGTCCGACGAGGCCGAGGCCGGCCAGATCGCACGGCTCAAAACCTGGCGCGCCGCGCGCGACGAAAAAGCGGTCGCCTCAGCGCTTGCCGAATTGCGCAAAGCCGCGAAAGGCGGCGCCAATATCATGCCGCCGTCGATCGCCTGCGCCAAAGCCGGCGTCACCACCGGCGAATGGGGTTTCGCACTGCGCTCCGCGTTCGGCGAATACCGCGCGCCGACCGGCGTCGGCACCGCCATGCGCAACGATGCCGAAGGGCTCGACGATATTCGCGCCGAGGTCGACCGCGTATCGAAGAAGCTCGGCCGCCGGCTGAAATTCCTCGTCGGCAAGCCGGGCCTCGACGGCCATTCCAACGGCGCCGAGCAGATCGCCGCACGTGCCCGCGATGCCGGCATGGAGGTGGTCTACGACGGCATCCGGCTCACGGCGGAAGCGATTGCAGCGGCGGCGGCGGAAAAAAACGTCCATGTCGTCGGCCTGTCGATCTTGTCCGGCTCGCATCTGCCTCTAGTCCGTGAAGTGATCGCGCGCATGAAGGAGGCCGGGCTGGAGGGTGTGCCGGTCGTGGTCGGTGGTATTATCCCGCCGCAGGATGCCAGCGCGCTAAAAGATGCCGGTGTGGCCGAGGTCTACACGCCGAAGGATTTTGAATTGAATCGCATCATGGCCGACCTCGTCCGCATCGTCGAAGGAACTGTGCAGAGCCGCGGCTAAAGGCCTGCGACGCGGATGCGCACAATCAGATGAAGCCAGCAATCGTTGTCACAGGAGCCTCGTCCGGGATCGGACGCGAGTTGGCGCGGGTGGCCGCCCGCGAGGGCGACGCCATGGTGCTGATCGGCCTGTCGCAGCCCAACCTCGACGATCTGGCGGCGGAGTTGAGCGCTGGCGGCGCGCCGGCGCGCGCGTGGTCGATCGATCTCAGCGAACGCGACGCCGGACAGCGGATCGAACACATGCTTGCGGAGGCCGGTTTCTACTGCGACGTGCTGGTCAACTGCGCGGGCTTCGGCGTGTTCGGGCCGGCCGCGCAAACCGACCGGGCGCAACACCTGAAGCTCCTCGACGTCAATGTCCGCGCGCTGACCGAACTGACGTTGCGGTTTTTGCCCAGCATGATCGCGCGGCAGCGCGGCGGGGTGATCAATGTCGGCTCGATCACCAGTTCCGCGCCGGGACCGCGGATGTCGACCTACTTCGCCTCGAAAGCCTATGTCGGATCGTTCACCGCGGCATTGGCCGCGGAAGTCCGCGGCACCGGCGTGACCGTGAGCTGCCTTTGTCCCGGTGTCGTTCGCACGGCGTTTTTCGAGCGCTGCCGCGTCGGCAAAACCTGGCTGTTCAAACTGGCGCCGCGCGGCCATGCGCCGGCGATCGCCGAGGCTGGTTGGCGCGGCTTTCGCGCCGGCAAACGTCTGGTCATTCCGCGTCTGATCGACCGGATCATTATCGTTGGCGCGGCGCTGCTTCCGAAGTCAGTGGTGCTTTGGCTGGTAGCCGCGTTGATGCGACCGGCTGGAGATTAACCGCGTCCAGCGTTGAGTTCGGCAACGATGTCCCGGTTCATCGTTGCCTCAATATCGCGCACGATGCGATAGATCTCGACGCCATCCATGACGCGATGATCGTAAAAAATCTGGATTTGCGCGTCGCCGTTCGGCTCGACCAGACCGAAATAGAGCATGAAAGACGCCGGCATCGTCGATTGGGTGATGTGACCGCCGACCGGGAAAGGATTAAGCGCCGAGATTCCGAAGTATCGCGCGCGCAGCGGCCCGGACCAATTCAGCGCGCAGCTCCAGATCAGCCGGCGCAGCAGTACGGGCGGCCGCGCAAAGCGGATCAGGCGGCGGAAGCTGCCGATATTTTCCACCGGCTCTTGCTTGAGCTTGCGCAATGCCTGATCGAGGTCGTCGAGCGCCGTTGTTTCGGGGGCGACGAATTGCTCGAAGAACAGCGCCGAGACGCCTTGCCAGGTGCGTTCAATGGCGACCGTGCAGACCGATTCCGGACTGACATACAGGCGCGCCCACGGCAGCGGCAGATACAAGGTGCGCAATTCCGGCCGGCGACGCCCGACCAGCGCGAGCGTCTTCATCCAAATCGCAGTCCAGCCGACCGGCGGTTGGCGGGCGGCGCGCGCGGCAACCAACGGGGCGACGTTGATTCGCCACGAACACCCCATGATGTGGCTCTTCTTGCCGAAATGAACGAGGTCGTTCATCCACCGTCGTTGTAACGGCACCGATTGGTAACGACGCTGCGCGCTCATTGGCTTCTCATGCCACCGCCAAACCATGGCGTTCTGTCCCCGGCCGTTTCATAAGGCTTTTGCACGGACGACGCCATGCTTGCCCGGTGGGCCGGCAACGCATAAAACCGTGCCGCAACCGGAGATGCAATTTTGAGCAGCAGAGAAGCGGTCCTGCGCAAGCTCGAGCCGATTTTTCGCGGCGTCATCGACCCCGATCTGGTGCTGAGCGAGGAACTCGACGCGTCGCAGGTGCCGCTGTGGGATTCGCTGAACCACATTATTCTGGTGGTCGAGATCGAGATGAAGCTTGGCATCGCATTGACGACCGACGAGTTGGCCGGCCTGCGCAACATGAGCGAGCTGGTCACGCTGCTGCAAGAAAAGGGCGTACAGGCATGAGGCCTGACCTTCGCCGATGACCGACGACCGCGGCACGCTTGCGGCGCTGGTGGCGCGCTACGCGGCCGCGCAGACGTTGCAGCAGCTGGCGGCATGCGCGCGCGATTACGAAGCCGCCGGCGCTCCCCACCTGCCGTCGTGGCCGAAGCTCCGCCTCGCGCTGACCGGAAATTATTCGACCCAGTTTCTCGCCCGCGGATTTCGCCTGGCGCTGGCCGCGCGCCATCTCGCGGCCGAGATTTACGAAAGTCCCTACAATCAGTGGCGCGCCGAATTGCTCGAACCGGGTTCGGCGCTACACGCCTTCGCGCCGACGCATGTGTGTCTTGCCCTCACCTCGATTGAACTCGCTTACGGATCGCTGCGCACACCCGAAGCGGTCGTCGCCAGCGTGGCCGCGGCGGTGCAGACGGCGCTGAAAGCGGGGGACGCTCATTTTTTGATCACGCTACCGGAACCGCTCGCCGACGAGCTTGACGACAACAGCGCCGCCTATGCGTGGCGCCGGGCGGTCTGCGATGGACTGCGCGCGGCGCTCGCGCTGCCGCGGGTGACGCTGATCGATACCGCACCGCTGATGCGTCAAGCCGGCGCCGCGGCATGGTTTGACGACCGCTTCTACGATACCGCCAAGCTGCCGTTCCATCCCGACCGCACACCGGCGATGCTCGGTCTGTTGGCGGATGCGCTGACCGGCGTCATCGCGCCACGCTGCAAGCTTGTCGTCGTCGACCTCGACGATACGCTTTGGGGCGGACGGGTTGGCGACGACGGCTACGACGGTATCGATCTCGACCCGGCCGGCAACGGCCGGCATTTCCTGCGCCTGCAGGCATTCCTGCAAGGTTTGCGCGGCAACGGCATCGTGCTGGCGATCGCCAGCAAGAACGATCCGGCCGCCGTGCAGGAGGTGTTCGCCAAACGTCCGGAGATGATCTTGCGCGCCGACGATTTTGCCGCGGTGGAAATCCATTGGGAGCCGAAATCGTCGAGCCTCGCGCGCATCCTCGACCGGCTGAAGCTCTCGACCGCCGGCGTCATATTTCTCGACGACAACCCGGTCGAACGGGCCGAGGTGCGGCAGCGGTTTCCCGATATCGCGGCGCCCGAATTGCCCGACGATCCGGCCCAACGCGTGGCCATGCTGCTCGGCACCGGCTTGTTCGATCACCGCATCGCCACCGGCGAATCGCGGCAGCGCAACCGCATGTATGCCGAGAACGACGTGCGCGACGCCGCGCAGCGCGATGCCGGCAATTATCAGGAGTTTCTACGCGGACTCAAAATGACCATGCACGAAGCGCCGGTGGACGTGGCGCGCGAGCGCGTGAGCGAACTGATCCAGAAGACCAACCAGTTCAATCTGACGACGCGCCGCTATAACTGGAGCGAGCTTGCGGCGGCGACCCGAGCCGGCTTCGGGCGCTGCTACCGGCTGACCGACCGCTTCGGCGACAACGGCATCATCAGCGTCGTGGCGGTGGCGCGCGAGTCCGACGGCGACGCGCGCATCGACCTTTGGCTGATGTCGTGTCGCGTATTCGGCCGCAAGGTCGAGGACGCGATCCTGACTGACGTCATCGCCCGCGCCCGCGCCTTGGGCGCGCGCCGGCTGATCGGCGAATACATACCGACCGCCAAGAACGCGCTGGTGCGCGAGCTATATCCGCGTCTCGGCTTCAAGGAGATCGACCGCAGCGGCGCGAATGTGCGTTATGCGCTGCCGCT
>DATKRE010000089.1:0-3678 GCA_035532335.1 Xanthobacteraceae bacterium
CCGTATTCGGCAGCTTCTCATGCGAATGTTAGAATCAAAAGGACCACTAGCAAATATGAGTCTTAGTGGAGCTTTGGATTTGACATTCGCTTCACGAGGCTGCCGCTAGGTGGGTAGCGAATGTTAAATCCGCTCCACTAGTGTCCCTTTGATTCCGAAGTTCGCATCGAGACGAGCCGCACGGATAGGCGAACTTCGGAATCGGGACACTAGACACGGACCCGTCTAACGAAGTCGATACGCGACGGTTGGGCCGGCGCCCGCTTTTGCCCAGAAATTTGGCAAGAAATTCGCCCGAAAAATTTGCCCAATAAGTTCGCTTAAGAAAGCGGACATCGATCGCGGCGGAATTCCGGTTCTGCCCCGGCTGCGAACCCCCTTTGCCGGCGCATCGCAGTTTAATGAGTCGTAAAGCGTTTTCCTGAATAGTTTGGCAACTTCCGTAGACTTGGGAACGCTGCCATGCACGGCCCGAACTTCATGTCCGCCAGCCGCCGACGTTTCTTGCGCTTTTTGGGCGGGACCGCCGCGGCGCTTGCATGCAGCCCCACCGCGTTCGCAACCGAACAACAAAATCCGCAGGTCCTGAAGCTGGGTTACATCTTATCCAGACATTCGCAGCTTGGCGCGGGCGCGGAAGTATTCGCGGCGGAAATCTCGAAGCGCACGAACGGGCGTTATCGTATCGATCAGTATCCGGATTCGGCGCTGGGCGGCGAAGTCGAGATGGTCAAGGCGGTGCAGCTCGGAACCGTCGACCTCGCTTTCATTACCGGAGCGCCGCTGCCGAATTTCGTTGCCGACGCCGGCGTATTCAACATTCCGTTTGTTTTTCGCGACGTGAACCACGCTCATGCGGTGCTCGATGGGCCGATCGGCAAGTCATATCTCGCAAAGTTTCACGACAAGAATCTGATCGCGCTGGCCTGGGGTGAAAATGGACTGCGGCATTTGACCAACTCGCGGCGCGAAATCCGCGTTCCCGGGGATCTCAAGGGTTTAAAGCTGCGCATTCCGCAGTCGGACGTCATGCTCGCGGGGTTTAAGGCCCTGGACGCGGACGTGCACCAACTGCCGTTTCCGATGCTTTATGCGGCGCTGCAGACCGGACAATTTGAAGGACAGGAAAATCCCATCGCCACGATCATATCCTCCAAATTCTATCAAGTGCAGAAGTACCTGACGCTGTCCGGGCACGTCTACGATCCTGCCATTCTTCTCATGGCGGTCGATAGCTTCGGCGATCTTTCGGCCGACGACAAAAATTCCTTCATCGAAGCCGCCAAGCTGGCAGGGGAGGCTTCGCGCCGGTTTGCCGCTACCGCGCAGAAAGACGGCGTTGCGCAGCTGACGAAATCGGGCATGCAGGTTGTCGCCAAGATCGATCGCGCCGCGTTCGCGGGCGCCATGGCATCGGCAAATACGATCTTTGCTCAACGGTTCGGCGCCGACGTTATTGAGCAGATAAGAGCGTATAGCTAGCGGAAGGCTGAAACGAGCGAGAGCGGCGGTGGAGCGGTTCTATTCACTCTTAGCGGTCGATCGGCTGTCGGTCCTGCAGCGCGTTGCCGGCGGCATGGCTGTCGTCCTGCTCTTGCTGGCCGGACTTTCCGTCAACTCCTGGCGGACCGTAACCGAGCTTTACAACAAAGCAGACTATGTCGAATCGACCGCGACCGATGCCGCGGCAATGACCAATTTTGCCGCCCGGGTGAGCGAAACACGCACGCAGGTCACCCAATATGCGCTGTCCGAAAATGACAACGATTTGCAGATCGCACAGCGTTCTCTCGGCCGGCTTGAGAACGAAATTCAATCGATCACCACGACCGATACCTGGGCCGGTGCCGACGACGGCATCAAGGGCAAGCTACGCGGACTTGCCGATCGGTACCGCGATTCGGTGGCGGCAACGATAGAGGCGGTAAATGCCCGGAGCGCCAGCGGCGCAAAACTCGCGCAAAGTGCGACGGAGCTGAGTACGACGGTCGCCGCCATTGTCGAAGCTCTCAGTCGCGACACCGACAACGCCGGCGCCTTGGACGACGCCATCCGTTTGATGGAATCGTTTCACGGCAGCGATGAGAGCGCGACACGATTTCTAGCGCTGCGGAATCCCGCCGATGCCGACACCACGCGCGTCGACATGCAGGCGATGAACCGCGCGCTACAATCGTTGCAGGCTCGCAAGATCGATAATCACCGCGTACAGCGCTTTCTGAACGCAATGACGGAACCGTTAAACCGGTACCAAGCTGCCGCGGATGGTCTGGTCGAGGCCACCGACAGATTTACCCACGTCACCGCCGACCGAAATGCCGCAGCGTCGGCGCTGATCGAGGCAGTCGACCAGATTCGCCTCGCCTCGACCGAAGCACAGCTTGGCACGGTCGGCGCCATGATGCTGACCGTAGCGTCGACCCGCCGCGTCGGCTACGTGGTATCGACGCTCGCGATTATCGCTGGGCTGGTGCTGGCTTTCGTTATCGGCAGAGGCATCGCGCGCCCAATCGGGCAAATGACCGCGGTCATGCGGGCACTTGCCGACGGCACGACCGATCTGGTGATTCCTTATGCTGGACGGCGGAATGAAATCGGCGCCATGGCCGACGCCGTACGAGTATTTAGGGACAACAAGATTAATGCCGATCGGCTGGCGCACGAAAGTGAGACCGAGCGACACCTCAAGCAACGGCGGGCAAAAGCCATCGACGAGTTGAACGGGCGTTTTGAAGTTGCCGCCACCGAACTCACCTCGACACTGGCATCCGCAGCCGCCGGTCTGAAAAACAGCGCGGAAACGATGTTTGGACGGGCAAGGCAGGTGGGCGAAATATCGGGCAACGTCAAAGCCGCCGCGCAACAAGCTTCCGCCAACATCGAAGCCGTCGCCAATGCCACGGAAGAGCTTTCATCGTCCATCGATAACATCGGTCTGAGCGCGATCAATTCATCGACTCTTTCGACGGAGACGGCGGAAAGCGCTCATTCCACAAATAAAGCCGTACAGGCGTTGGCGGCCGACGCTCGAGAAATTGAAAGAGTGGTCAGCCTCATCAAGCAGATCGCCGAGCAAACCAATCTGCTGGCGCTCAATGCAACCATCGAGGCGGCGCGCGCCGGTCAGGCCGGACGCGGCTTCGCCGTGGTGGCCGGCGAGGTCAAGGCGCTTGCAGCACAAACCGGCAGGGCCACCGAAGAAATTGAAGCCCAGGTCGCCAGAGTTCAGGCGGTCACCGCCAACGCGGTGACCGCAATCCAGGACATTGTGACAAGGATCGGGGAAATGAATGTGATCGCGACATCGGTCGCGACGGCGGTGGATCAGCAGCGGGTCGCGGCCCGCACCATCGCGCAAAATGCCCAGCAAGCATTGGCAACCGCGATGGGGACGCTGCATGCCATCGCCAGCGTCGAGGAAGCCGCTACAGCGACGAAAACCGAAGCCAACCAGGTCCTCGGCGCGGCCAACCAGTTGTCTCGTCAATCCGACGACCTGCGCGTTGAGTTCGACGGATTTATTGCGGGCATTCGAACCGCCTAGCAGGCTGTTGAAGAAGTTAAGTTTTTGAAGCTTGGCTTGATCTGGTTGGTTGGCGATGCTCTGGGTATTTCGGATTTAGCGATAGGCTCGTTCGATCAAGCGGCATTCTTCAGCAGTTTCGGCAGGCGGACGAG
>DATKRE010000090.1:0-2510 GCA_035532335.1 Xanthobacteraceae bacterium
CATCATGCCGGCGGACGAAGCGACCTATCGTCCGCGCCAGTTCCCGTTCGAGCGTTATGCCCTCGACATGTGGGGCTCGCTGCCGACCGTCTCCGGCTTCGCCGAGAAGAAGCCCGAGCGCGAGAAGATGCGCGTCGTGGTGTGAGCACCGCTCAACTGCGCGCCACTGAGGACTTCATGAAAGAATTGGCACATTCGTAGTGCCAATTCGTTTTGGTTCGTGTTTCAAAGCGTTCGAGTATGCAGCCCGGCGCGTGCGGCGGCCGATTTGAATTATAAAAGATCGTTCGCTGGGCCGTGGTTGGTTCTGTTAGCGTGCAAAACAACGGTACGTAATCTTTACCGCCGCAAAAGAATACAGCTTCCGCAGAATTTTCCGACAGCATACGAAAATCATTGTAGCTATCTCCTTTCCGCCTGCGCTTGCATCATTATTCGGAGCCGCTTGAGGATCGGCAACAAAAATGACCGGCCTTCCATCAGGAGACACAAAGTGACCGGCATTTAACCGCTTTGTCGCGGCGCATTGGATCACGAAATTCATGTGGCTTGAGTCGATTCCAAAACCAGCCGGTCGAGCCTATCCAGAAATGCGGGGTCATAGCGCTCATTTACGTGATTCTGATTCCAAAGCCCCGCCTCCCTTACCCGCTCTCTATCACAGTCATGGCCGAGCCAGCATTCCGAGGGAGGGTCCAACACGGCCTTTTTATAATTGCTAAGAAGCGCGATGGAGTTGCATTCGATATAAGCGCGGGCACTTGCCGGGCCAGGATCATCTTTGATAGCAAGCCAGATAAAGGGCATTGCGCCAATAATTTGGCTTACTTCCCACTCTACTGCCGTTTCATCCGCACGAACTTCAGCCGACGCCGTGCTACCACTCCCCCAAGTTGGTTGCTCATAGCCGTGATGTCTGAGAAGCGCGGTACCAACGAGCAACCTAAAAATTGAGCCTCTATGATTGCCGCCGCCAGTATTTGCCTGGCCCTTGTGTTGAGACAGACGTGTCCAGAGCTTCGTGCCGCTTCCCGCTCCAAGAGCGTGCGTGCCAACCCGCACAATTCGTAATCCGATTCCCGAATCTGTACGATTCTCACCTGATTCCATAAAGAAGTAGACATCGCGTTCCGGCCAATCCATTCGTCCGGAACAATCCGAAAGTTTACGTGCTCCGCCAATATTTCGTTCGATATTACTCAAGATCGAGTAGAACAGAATTAAATCTTTAAGCCGTTCCATCTATTACTGTCTCCTAGCCGGTAGGACGCCATTTTCAGCCGCGCGCCATTTTCAGCCAGTCGTCTTCGCTCAGGATCTTGACGCCGAGCTCGCGCGCCTTGGTGGCTTTTGAGCCCGGGTCAGCGCCCATCACGACGTAATCGGTCTTGGCCGAGACGCTCGACGTTACCGTCGCGCCCAGGGTCTCGGCGCGCGCCTTGGCCTCGTTGCGCGACACGGTTTCGAGCGTGCCGGTGAAGACGATGGTCTTGCCGGCAAGCGGCGCCGATCCTTCGGCTGGCGCCGCGTAGTCGGCGATCTCGAGCTCGGTTTCGAGTTCGTCGAGGACCTTCTGGTTGTGCCGTTCGGCGAAGAACCCGACGATATCGGCGGCGGTATCCTCGCCGATGCCATGCAGGTTGTTGAGCTCCTCCCAGGCGGCGCCGTCGTGGTCCTTGGCGGCAGTCATCGCCTGGCGCCAGCGCTTGAAGCTGCGGTAATGCCGCGCCAACAGCTTGGCGGTGGCCTCACCGGTCTGTGGGATGCCGAGCGCGTAGATGAACCGGTCGAGCGCGATGTTCTTGCGCGCCGCGATCGCCTCGATCAGCTTCCGCGCGCTGGTCTCGCCCCAGCCCTCGCGCGCCGCGATCTTCGCCGGATCGAGCCGGAAAATGTCGGCCGGCGTCTTGATCAGCTTGTCGTTCCAGAACTCGTTGATGTGCTTGTCGCCGAGGCCCTCGATGTCGAAGGCGTTGCGCGAGACGAAATGGCGGAGCCGCTCGACCGCCTGGGCCGCACAGATCAATCCGCCGGTGCAGCGCCAAGCGGCCTCGCCCTCCTCGCGCACCGCGAGGCTGTCGCAGACGGGGCATTTGTGCGGGAATTTGAACTTCGCCCGCTTGTCATGCTTGGCGTCCTTGATCACCTCGACGATCTGCGGAATGACGTCGCCGGCGCGCTGCACCATGACGGTATCGCCCTCGCGAACTTCGAGGCGGCCGATCTCGTCCTCGTTGTGCAGCGTGGCGTGGCTCACCACCACGCCGCCCACCGTCACCGGCTCCAAATCTGCAACGGGCGTCAGCGTGCCCTGGCGGCCGACCTGAATGCGGATGTGCTTCAAAGTGGTCTGCGCCTGCTGCGCCGGGAACTTGTGCGCGATCGCCCAGCGCGGCGCGCGGCTGACGAAGCCCAGGCGATCCTCGAGGTCGAGGTCGTTCACCTTGTAGACGACGCCGTCGATGTCGTAGGGCAGGGAGGCGCGCTTCGCTGCCATGTCGCGATGGAAG
>DATKRE010000091.1:0-8915 GCA_035532335.1 Xanthobacteraceae bacterium
ATCAGCCCAGACATCCGATCCCAATGCGCGTCGCTCAGCAGCAACCGATCCACAACACCCATGACTGCCCTCCCAAAAGCAGTCTTGAATCTGATTTGCGACCAAAGGGGAATCCCAAGAGTCCACAGAACCTAGAGCATGATCCGGAAAAGCCTGCCCTCGGACTTGATCCGAGGGCGGATACCGGTTTTCCGAAAAGATCATGTTCCAACGAAGAATCTAGATCGCCACGTCGCCATAGCCGCCGAGCGCATAACCCGATCGCCGCGCGGCGGCAATGCAAGCGGGATCGCATAGAGCCGCGAACTCCTCGACATAGCGATAGCCGGGCGCCGCGCCGGCGAAAGCATCGATCGTCGCCGGATGTAGATAAATCTCGATCAGCCCGGGCGGCAGTCGTTCGAGCAAAGCGGCAACTCTCGTTCTGGTCATTGCACCCGACCAGGCTAATCCGAATACCGCATCGGCAGTCGTTAGTCCGGCCGCGCGTACCCGACGCCGCAGCCAAGCGGCGAACGGGGCAACCACGCGACCGACGACACGCTTGGTGTGGGGATCGATTCCGGCGACTACGCGCCACGGTTCGACTGGCACACGCAATGCCCGCATGCCGAAACGTTTGCCGACGCGCATGATCGCGCCCGCAATGGTGGGGTGCAGTTGCAAATGCCGGTGGCCATCGACATGGTCGAGCGGCAAGCCGGTCGCGCGATAAGCCTCGAATTGCGCGGCGATTTCCGTCTCGATTTGTCGCCGCAACGAAGCGTTGAAAGCAATTTGCATCCCGTAGCGCGCAAGGTCGTTGCGAAAACGCCCGTCGGAATCGACCAGGCCCGCGATCTGCGCGCGGTCGGCCACCGGATCGCCATCGACCAGAACGACATGCAACCCGACGCGCAAATTCGGCAACGCGCGCGCGCGTGCGATCGCATCGGCCGCTGCCGGCGCACCGACCATAAGGCTTGCGGCGGTCAGAATGCCGTTCCGGTGCGCCGCCTCGATAGCGGCGTTGACCGGTTCGCTGAGCCCGAAATCGTCCGCAGTGATGATGAGCCGGTTCAGTGCGCGATTTCCCGCCGTTCGCGCAGGAAGGAAAAGAATTCGAGGCCTTCCCGCAGTCGGCGCGCTGCCAATTGCGGACTGCGCGCCATTTCGGCGACGATAGCCGCGATCTTGGGCGCACGGAAGTAGAAGCGCCGGTAGAATTCCTCAACGGAATCGAAAATCTCGGTGTGGTTCAGCTGCGGGTAATGGAGCGGCGCCATCTGCACGCCGTTGGTATCGATCAGATCGGCATGCGCGGCGTCGAGCCAGCCGTTTTCGACCGCGTCACGGTACAGTTCGGTCCCCGGATAAGGCGCCGCCAGCGATACCTGGATTGTATGCGGGTCGATTTCGCGGGCAAAGCGGATGGTCTCTTCGATGGTTTCGCGACTTTCGCCCGGAAGTCCCATGATGAAGGTGCCGTGGATGGTGATGCCGAGATCGCGGCAATCGCGGGTGAAACGCCGCGCCACGTCGACCAGCATGCCCTTTCTGATGTTGTGCAGGATCTGCTGATTGCCGCTTTCATAGCCGACCAGCAGGAGCCGCAGGCCGTTGTTGCGCATCACCGTGAGCGTATCGCGCGGCACGTTTGCCTTGGCGTTGCACGACCAGGTAACGCCAAGCTTGCCAAGCTCGCGGGCGATCGCCTCGGTGCGCGGCCGGTCGTCGGTGAAGGTGTCGTCGTCGAAGAAAAATTCCTTCACTTGCGGGAAAGCCTGCTTGGCCCAGCGTATTTCCTCAATGACGTTGCCGACGCTGCGGGTGCGGTAACGGTGGCCACCGACCGTCTGCGGCCACAGACAAAAGGTGCAGCGCGATTTGCAGCCGCGGCCGGTGTAGAATGAAATATACGGGTGCTTGAGGTAGCCGATAAAGTATTTCTCGATCTGCAGGTCGCGCTTGTAGACCGGCGTGACAAACGGCAACTCGTCCATGTCTTCGAGCATGGCGCGCGGCGGATTGTGCCTGACGGCGCCGTCCGCATCGCGGTAGGAAAGTCCGTTTATTCTGCTCCAATCGCGGCCTTCCGCGACTTCCTTGATGGTGAAGTCGAATTCGTTGCCGGCCACGAAGTCGATCGCTGCCGACGCATCGAGGCTACCTTGCGGATCGACCGCAACCTTGGCGCCGACGAACCCCGCCTTGAGCCGCGGATTAGCCGCCTTGAGCGCCGCGACAACGCGCACGTCCGACGCGAAAGACGGCGTTGATGTGTGCAGCACCGCCAGATCGAAGTTCGGCACCTCGCGCAGCACGTCGGCAAGCCCAAGCCGGTGCGGAGCGGCGTCGATCAGTTTGCTGTCGGGAACGACGGCCGCGACCTGCGCCAGCCAAGTCGGATACCAGAATGAGCGAATTTCGCGCCGAGCCTGATAGCGCGATCCAGCCCCGCCGTCGAAACCATCGAACGACGGAGCCTGCAAAAACAGCGTCCGCATTATGAACCTTTTAGGTCCTGTCCTTCGAGCAGAGTGCCATCCGCACTCACGCGGTAATCGGCGCCCCGCCAATGAACCGTCGCCCCGAAGAAACTCGTTAAGTAGACACCAAACGCGATCAGATCCTGCACCGGTATAAGCCAATAGCTTTGCCGCGGTAAGTTGAACCGCCACTCGACGCAGCGGCACAACAACACCCGCGCCATCAGAACGGCAGCGCTGACCATGACCGCGGCGGAACTTCCCGACAATAGCGCGAGCAGCGCCAACGGCCAAGGATGGGTAATGATGGTGCCGGCATAGCCCAATGGATTGATGCATCTGATCGTGCGGGCATTTCTCATCTGCTGTCGGATCAACTCGCGCAGGTTGCCTTCGAAGCAACAATGGCCGACCACAAACGGCGCCGTCACCACGGCGTAACCTTGGGCGCGAACGCCAACGCCGATAGCGTGGTCGTCGGCCAGCGTGTCGGCGAGCGCCGTGAAACCGCCGATCCGCTCCAGCATCGAACGGCGGATCGCGATGGTCGCGCCACAGCATGGTTTCGCCAGCCCGAGACTGACGGCAGTGACCGCGTGTGGAAGAAACGTTGCGTTGATCGCGAGCGCCGACAATTGCGTCCATAGTCCGGTACCAGCGATGCCGTGATAGAGGCAAGTGACGGCGCCGACGCCCGGCGCGGCCAATCGCGCCGTGAGTTCGCGGAGATAATTTGGATCGACGACGATGTCACTGTCGGACAACACCAACGTGTCGTGCCGGACGCGCGGCATGATGTTGATCAGGTTCGACACCTTGCGATTGACGCCGTGATGGCGCGGATCGACGATCAACTCGATGCTGTCATCCGGCAGCTCGCCTTCCATCGCGTGCACGACTGCCGCCACCGGCGAAGTTTGGCCGTGCGCACCACATAGAATTTGGATCGGCGCTTCGTAGTCCTGCCGGCAAAAAGCGGTAAGTCGCGCCGGTAGACCGGGTTCGGCGTCATACAGCGGCTTGAGAATGGTCACCGGCGGCGGCACCGCGAGATGCTCGTTCTCTGCAACCGGAAAACCGAGCACGCACGCGCACGCCGCGAGTGTAAAAAAGCACCCAATCACCGCACCGACGAGACAAATGGTGCCCAGCGAGTGCGCTAATGTCATTGCATCGGGAATAGTTTCGGCAATCGTCATGACACAATTAATGTTCGCGGCTTACCCCACCAAACTCCCTCTCCAGCGTCTGGCGAGACAAATAGATCGGCAATCGCACGCGCATCAGCGTGTCGGGGCGTAACGCTTTTGCATTATGCACGAAAACGATCAGTGAAATCAGGATATTTTCCCCAAACCGGCGCAGGCGTTCGCGGACCGGTAAATGCTCGGGCGCGATCACCGCTTCGAAGCCAAAACGGGCCATAATACGGGCAAGCTGCTGGCGCTGGTCCGCCGTCCCCGACGGCGCATCGCCGGCGATCACGGCAATGTCGTGCAAATCGGGATGTGCCGCCAGAAAGCGCGCCAGCTCGCGCAACGAGGTCAGCATGGCCCGCTGCATATGCCGCGCCCAGGCGATTGTCGGACCGTTTTCCGGCACCCGCGGAATCTGCTCGCTCCAGAGGTGGAGTCGCCCAATCCGCTGGCCGGCGCGCACACTGGTCCCATCTCGCAGCCCGATGGAGTGGCTGGCACGGGTGATGTCGAGCCGAAATACGCAAGTCGGATTGTCGGTGTATTCGAACACCGCCTGACTGCGGCGCAAGTGCTCGTCGAGCACATCAACTGCTTCAGCCAGCCAGGGATGGCTGTCGGGCGATCGAGCCCTCGGTTCGGCGGAATCCCACACCGCCATGGCGCATATCTCCGCGTTTTTTGTTCGTCTGAACAATTAACGCGAAAGACGTGTGAAAGTTGCCGGCGCGACAAAATGGTCGATCGCAAATCCAAGAGTGAGAGAGGGCCGCCCCCGCCATTACGGCCCGATCAGGCGTCACCGTAGAGCGTCGCCAAGGTGCTTTTGATGACCAGCGCCACCGGCACGGCAAGGATCACACCCGGAATGCCGAGAATGATGCCGCCTGCCAAAAAACAAAAGATAATCAATACCGGATGCACGTGGGCGGCACGGCCCAGGACCACCGGCCCCACCAGTTGATCGATCGATAACCGCAATAGCGTCGCATACAGCGCATAGGCGAGGATGCTGTCGATCCCGCTCGCCGTACGCAGCGACACCAGGCCGGCAATGACCGCCGCCGCTGTCGGGCCGATCACCGGTACCGTTTCGAGCACGCCGGTCAGCAACGCCAATAGCAAGGCATGCTGGATACCCAGGATAACGCCGAGGCCGATATAGGCAGCGATCGTCGCATAAGCGACGACGCCAAGTACGCCGATAAAATAGCGCAACAGGACGGGATCGAGCCGCCTCCAGATGCGCGCCACCAGCGGGCGGCGATGCGGCGGCACGATCCAGAAAATGCCCGCCGCGATACGTTCACCGCTCACCAGGAAGTAGAACAACAGAACCAACGTCAAAAAAGCGCCCATCACCGACATCAGGCCGTAGCCCGCCAGCGTCGCGAACTGATCAGGCTGTCCGAACCATCGGCGAATGCCCTCAACCGCGGATTCGGCGATGGCGTGGGCGCTCACCGTCGTGCCGAAGAGGTGTATCGGCTGATCGCCGATCGCTTCCCGGGTAAAATTCTCGAGCATCGGCTGTAAATCCGCAGCCATGACCCGAGCCTCCGCAACAAAACGCTGCACGGCAAAAGCGCCCACCGCCACGATGATGACGCCCAAGACCAGAAAAAGAACGATCGCGAGCAGCAAGCGCGGCCAGCGCGTGCGCCTCGCCGCCCAGTCCAACAGCGGCGTGCAGATGTAGGCGACGATCGCCGCCAGCACGAACGGCAACAGAATGAGCTTGATCCAAGACAGAAACACCGCGAGCAGGATCGCGCCAATCATGACGGCGCGGGTTTCTCCGGAATCGAGCGGGCCCGCCGCACGCGTCAGCGCTGACGGCGACGATTCCTCGTCTTTTCGCTTTGCCGCGGTCATGAATAGATACGGCCTTTCCAGCTCACCCGACCGCTGAGACGACGGCCGATACTGTCGAGCGCCATCAGCGCTCCCACGCTATAGCCCAGCGGAAAGATCAGACCGTACCAGAACGGAATCCGGAAATAGAGCGCGGCGGCGATATGGAGCCCGATGGCCGCACCGGAAGCGGCAAGTGCGAGCCAAAGCGCGGCGCCCGCACCGTCCGCACCATGCATCCAGTCGGCGAAATCCAGCACCGGAATCGCGACGGTCGCCCACCCCAGCACAAAGGCCGCCGTCGCCACCGCGAGCGTCGGCAGCGGACCGCCGAAGGTATCGACCAGGTTCTTGGCGAAGCCCGGCCACAGCGTTCGCCAGCCGGTGTACATGCGGGTGGACAGAAGATCGTCGCCGCCCATCAGCAGCACCGCGCGTCCGGATCGCTTGATTCGGCGGGCGAGTTCCAGATCCTCGCAGATCGCGGTGCAAACAGCCGCATGACCGCCGACCGCCGCATAAGCCTCCTGCCGCACCAGCATGAACTGCCCGGTCGCCGTTGCATCCGATCCGGACCGCGATTGCAACCGGCGCAGGTCCTGCAGGAACGACAGGACGATGAGGCCGCACGGCAATATCAACCGCTCGGCAAAACTCTTTAGCTCCTGGCGCGGCGTGAGCGACAACAGATCGAGCCGGTTCGCGAGGGCCGCCTGTACGGCGCACGACAGTGCGGCCGGCGCGATCGTCACGTCGGCGTCGATGAAGCACAGCCACTCGCACTGCGGCTCGACGTTGCGCACGCCGATCCAGCACGCATGCGATTTGCCGACCCAGCGCGGCGGCAGCGGCGGCGCAGGAATAAGCGAAACGTGCGGGTTGAGCGCAGCAACCCGGCGCACAATCGCTGCCGTTTCATCGGCGGAATTGTCGTCAATCACCAGCACGTGCATACGGCTTGCCGGATAGTCCTGTGCCACCAGCGCTTGCAGGCATGGCCCGATATTGGCCGCTTCATCGCGCGCCGGAACGATGACGGCAATCGGCTGAGCTTCGCCGGGCGCCGGCAGCGCGACACGAAGGAGCCGCGGCAGCAGCCCGCGCTGCCGGACCGATCGCAGGATCAGCCACGCCATGATCACGAGCCATGCGCACGAAAGAAAAAGCTCCACAGCCTTACCGAGCGGACACTCCAGCCGAATGCGCTGGTGCTTGCGCCAATCAACCAACCGGGACGAGGTTGAGTTCCCCCCGCCGAATATCCCACTTGCCGAGACCAGCGTTCCGGGCCCGGTGCGGCGAAACTATTTCGCCGGCACGACCAGCGAATAATGCTCGTCAGCGGCAAGGCATTGCGCTTCGGGGATTCCGAGTTCCTTGCGCACCATGTTAGTGCCGAGCACCAGCGAGACCATTTTATAGAAGGCGTGGCGACGGCTCATGCCTTCGCGGCCCATGCCGCAATCGGACGAGATCACCAGCCGCTCCGGCGGAATGTGTTTTAGCGCGGTGCGGATTTGCGCCGCGACTTCGTCCGGGCTCTCAACCTGCAACGTGTGATGATCGATCACGCCGATGGCGATCTTCTTGCCGACAATGGTCTTGCCGATGGCTTCCAGATCGATGCCGCCGGAGCTCGACGACTCGAACGTGATGACGTCGGCGTCGACCTTGTTGTAGGTCTCCAGCGACGGCTTATAGCTCATCACGCTTGCAAACATGCGCTGCTGGGACGGATTACCCCAGCACGAGTGCGCCCACACCTCGGTCTTTGCGCGCAACCCCTTCACCGTGCGGTTGAACACTTCGACCAGAAAATCCAGCGTGATCACTTTGTCCTGAATACCGCGCGAGGCCGCCATATGGATTTGCGGCTCCTCGATCTGGATCACCGGGCAGCCGGCGTCGGCAAGCTCGTGATATTCCTGGTTGAAGGCGTCGGCGACGGCGACGATGCGATCCGGTACGCTTTTGTAATATCTGTCCTGTGACGCGAAGGCGACGATTTCCGCGGATACCGCGCCGAACTTCACCGGCCGTGTCGTCATCCGCTGCGCGGCCTTCCATAGCGCGGTGTATTGCAGATCGCCGCGTCCGACCGGACCGATGATCACCGGCATGACGCGCGATTCCAGATAATCATGCAGGATGTGGCCGCGCGGAAACCACAAGCCACCGCGGCCGGCCGGCGTCGGCCGCGGATCGCCGCGCTCGTAGCCGCTCATGTGGTGCGGCGGATAGCTGGTCCAGCTCTGTCCACCGACGTCGTCGTCGAAGCGGCAATCGCCATCGGTGCAGATATCGAGACCGGCAAGCTCCTGGTCGCGCAGATAGCAGGACAGCGTGTCGACATACTGTTCGCGGTAGCGGCGCGACACCATGGCGTCGAGAAACATCCGCGTGCCGAGATTTTCCGTATACCAGCTTGGCCGCGGCAGCGAGCCGGTGATCGTCGTCGGCAGCATGATATCTTTGGTACTGCGATACATGTCGTCGCCTCCCGGAACGCCTGTCAAAGCCTCGATGGCTGTTCGATGAAGTTTGCCATTCGTGGTTTCTAAGCAGCAAAAAGCCGTCGCCGCAACTGCGCTGCCGGGCCGCTGTCCGACCCGAAATCGCAATGGGCCGTCGCCCTCGGGTGGGCCGAACCGCGCGCGGCGTTCTGGCGGCGCGCTCGCTCACTCGCCCGTCATTCCGGCCGAGCGTCAGTGAGAGCCGGAATCCATAATCACAGACGATGCAAAAATATTTCCGACACACCGGGATTATGGATTCCGGGTTCGCGCGTTTGCGCGCCCCGGAATGACGAAATGCGAATTCGTTCCCGCGGCGCCGTCATTCCGGCCGAGCGCCAGCGAGAGCCGGAATCCATAACCACAGACGGCGCAGAAGAATTTCTGACACACCGGGATTATGGATTCCGGGTTCGCACCTACGGTGCGCCCCGGAATGACGACGCCTTACTCACTGCCCCTCTTCCGCCTGCGGGAGAGGGTTGGGGTGACGTAAAATCCATTCTCGCGACGCCTTGCCTTCTTTCCCTCCCCACACGAGCGAAGCGAGTGGCGGGGAGGGATCAAGGGTGGGGGGCGTCTTCATCGCCGCTTTCGCCACCGCCGAATTTTGCCGCCACTAACCCCCCACCCCTAACCCCTCCCCGCCGCTGCGCGGGGGGAGGGGAACGCGCAACATCGTTCTCGCGGCGCGTTCGCGTCCGAGGCATCGTCACGACAACGACGAAAGAATCTTTGCTTCCAAAATAAGGGAAGCGGAGCGCCGAGAGGCGCATTGTTCAAGCAATGTCCGCGCACCGCAGACAAGTTTACGCAGTCTGCGCAACCCATCTGCTAGCGCGGCGCGCGTCTCCCACTTTGAGAGATGCGCCGCCTTTCGGCGC
>DATKRE010000092.1:0-3206 GCA_035532335.1 Xanthobacteraceae bacterium
TCCAACCTGTCCGACGACGCTTGCATGAATCCGCGGGGTGGACAATCGAAGTTACGTGAAATCGCTGGTGCCGGGTGAGAGGATTGAACTCCCGACCTTCGGTTTACAAAACCGCTGCTCTACCGCTGAGCTAACCCGGCACAGGATCGGCGTCGATGGCGCCTCCGACCCAGACCCTCATAACGCCCGGTCAGGGAGCCGGGCAACCTCAAACCGCGCAAATCGCTGGATCGGCCGCCGACGGCGCCTTCGAGCCGTTTCTGGTCGAAACGGTGCGACAAGATACGCGAAATCGGGACTTACCGGCGGTGTCCCGCCCGCGTTGAGATAGACCGCTTAGGAGGTTTAGCGCCGTGTCGTCGCCGCCCGAACTCTGTCATTAAGTCCGCCGGGGACAACTGTGCTCCCATCTCAACGTAGCGACCGGAATGGGTAATTCCCCATGTGCCGGCGAGATACTCAGCCAGTTGCCCTTCCGTCATGTCGCTCGTGTCGAGGTCGCGGTATATCGCGGCCGGCCCTGGAAGATGATGATGGGGGCCGCTTCCCATTTCATCTCCTCGGCGTTCAGGAACTTTGGCCTTGTGTGCTTTTTCAAGTAAGAATAAGCGGTAGGTTTGTTCTACGTCGCTTTGACACGCTGCTTTCAGAGCAGTCAAATTGAGAGCAGCCATATCTCGCCCACTGACCTTCTTTCCTTGGCCGAGATTAAGCTGCGCCATTCGGTCGAGACTGACGCGGAATCCAGTACGCTCGCTAAATATCTCGTGCAAATCGACATGCCGAAGGTTCAACGTATCGGCCATCTTTTTGTTGAGACCATAGTGTCGTCGAAGCACGAGTAGATCAAACTGCTTACCGTTGAAAGAGACTATCGTATCGGCCGCGACGAGCAGTTTAATGAGTGCGTCTGCTTGCGCCGGGAGAAAGTACCGAAACGTTCCGGTGTTGACGTTGAGCGCACACGCAACCCGCATCCGCGGAGCATGACGAAACCGGTGTGCTGGCGAAGGGGCATCCCTGAACTTCGCGGAAAAGGGCAGCGTTTCCACATCCCAGACGACAACGGACTTCATTGGGCACTCCTGCCAGCAACTACTGGTACAGCGGGTGCAGTGGCTCATCTATCTCGCAGAACTCCGCGCCCGGGAAATCTTGCCGCATGACGTATTCTTGTAGCGTGCCGCTTTCCATCACGTAGCCAACTCGCTCCAACTCTCTTCGGCGGCCATAGCCGTAAGACGCGATGGTGACGCGGTGTCGATTGTCCGTGTTTGCTGGCTTCATATCAGTCTCCTCCAGAGTCCCATCGGACGATATCTCCGTAAGTCATAATAGGGCCATGTCCATGCCTCAATGTCGGAATCAAGCTGCGCGACAAGTGCCTTGCCCAAGGTTCTATTAAGCCGTCGCCGAACTGCCCTGCGCACCATCTTGTTCGTAGTATTCTTTCGACCACAGGCCGCTGTGGCACGGTCGTAATTGTCGTTTTGCCGCCGCGATGCTAGAAAAGGCGCCGGATCATGACCCGCATGGTTCGTCCAAGTCGTCGCAGTATTTTGGCCGCCGCCGCCGCCTCACTGGCGATGCCCTGGGCGCGCGCGGCGCGCGCGGCGCCGCCGAACGGCAAGGCCGACTGGGTGATCGTGGTCAAGTCGATCCGCAACCTACAACTCTATCGCAACGGCAACGTGCTCAAGACGTATGCCTGCTCGCTCGGACGGCATCCGGAAGGACCCAAGCGTCGTGCCGGTGACGGTCGCACGCCAGAGGGCGTCTACGCGATCGACAGCCGCCTCGCGGACAGCGCCTATTTTCGTGCGCTCCACGTTTCGTATCCCGACGCCGCCGATATCGCGCGCGCGGCGGAAGCCGGCGTCAATCCCGGCGGCGCGATCTTCGTCCACGGCCTGCCCAACAAGTACGCGCATCGCGATGCCAAGTTTGTGGCGTTCCCGTACGACTGGACGGACGGCTGCATCTCTGTCGACGACATTTCCATGGCCGAGATCTGGGATGCCGTCGACGACGGCACGCCGATCGAGATCAGGGCCTGACGCTCAGCGCGTCCGGCGCTGCGTCAGCGCGTAGAGCGCCACCGCCGCCGCGTTCGAGACGTTGAGCGACGCCATCGCCGAACGCGTCGGCAATCGCGCCAGGAAATCGCAGTGCTCGCGCGTCATGCGGCGCAGGCCGCTACCTTCGGCGCCGAGCACGAGGACGATGCGCTCCGGCAGATCGAGCCCGGCGATTGTCTGCTCCGCGTGCTCGTCGAGCCCGAGCGACCAGAATCCCGCTTGCTTCATTTTCTCGAGCGCGCGCGACAGGTTGACGACGCGCAGCAGCGGTACCTCCTCGAGCGCGCCGCTTGCCGCCTTGGCGAGCGCGCCGGTGATGCTGGGCGCGCCGTGCTCGGGCACGATCATCGCGAGCGCGCCGAATGCTGCCGCCGAGCGCAGGATGGCGCCGACGTTGTGCGGATCGGTCACCTGATCGAGTGCGACGACGATCCGTGGCACGCCGGGCGGGGATTCGGCGGCGAGAATGGCGTCGAGATCGCCCGCCGGCAGCGGCTCGGCCGCGAGCGCGAGGCCCTGATGCACGGCGCCTTGCGGCAGGATTTTTTCCAGCGCCCGGCGCTCGACCGTCTCGAGGCCGGCGCGCGGCGGCCGGGCGCGCGCATTACGCAGCAGCGTCTCGGCTTCGGCGGCGGTCTCGCGCAGTGCGAGGAGCCGTTGGCAGCGCCGCGCCGGATTTGCCAGCGCGGCTTCGACGGCGTGACGGCCATAAAGCCATGCCGCTGCCTTTTCCTGAATCGGTCGCTCGCGCATCGCGCCTCCGGTCGGCGGCGAGCATAACCGGATGCCATCGCGCCGCAAGTCGCCGGACCCTTGCCGGTTGACAGCAACCAGCCAAATCTCTAAGACCCGCAATCACTTGCCGCCGAGCCGTGGAATTTTGGAGGGGTTGCGGAGCGGTCAAACGCAGCAGACTGTAAATCTGCCCTCTTCGGAGTTCGGTGGTTCGAATCCACCCCCCTCCACCATTCCTCGGAGCGGTGGAACGAGGTGATGGACCGGCAAGACGCGCGGCATCGGCCTTTGGGCGGGTGTAGCTCAATGGTAGAGCTCCAGCCTTCCAAGCTGGCTACGTGGGTTCGATTCCCATCACCCGCTCCAACGCCGACTGGGATTGTCTTCAAGCCA
>DATKRE010000093.1:0-18758 GCA_035532335.1 Xanthobacteraceae bacterium
GCGATAACTAGGTCGCTTTCACACGCATAACGGACATCGCCGGGCGGTGCGCTCATGTCGGCTAAGTGCCCCAGAAGGCGACATTCGGCGGCGCAAAAAAATTCGATAAGAATTAGTTGCGCCGAGTCATTTCAAAAGCGACTGGGGCCAGCTTGTATGAAGCGCGTGAGCCCCGCTTTTCCTTACAAGCTGTGAATCGGCGCGCCGTTTGACCCCCAATCGGTGTCCAGAATTCACCCCTCCTTGGATCGCTCAAACAATTGAGTCGTCGTAGAAAATGTTGCTCTGATTGGGGTCACTGTTGGACGCCGAAAGGGGTCATTATTCGGAGCCGAACCACATGCCGGTTCGCCTCGCACTAACCTGGGCTTATCGAACGCAGCGAAGGGCGACCTCTGGGACCTTATCGCGACGCCGTTATGGCACTGCAAGTCGCCTCCATGGAGCTAGTCTCCGCGCGCAATCAGGGTCCCGCAAATCTCTTTGTCACGGATTACTATGGTAATCGCCACCCGTGTCGATTGCTTGAGACGGGAAAGGGCCGTTATGCAATCTGTGAAAACTCATGGGCTACCGTGACTCGCCCACTACCACCGCGCTGCCCGCTCTGGGAGGCAATCCGCTCCAACGATAGGAGGTGGACCTATTGTGCTTCCCGTGAATGGCCGAGATCAGTTAACTGCAATGTCGGAAAATGAAAAAGTCCATCAACTTAGGCACGCGCGTATTCGGTGGCGCCAAGCTCTTTCAGCAACATTTTTACGCCATGCGATCGCCGCTGATCGCGGTGCCGTTCGGAGCCAATTGGCAAAGTGAAGGCGGCGGCGATCGTAAGCGGCGTCAGCGGCGTCGAACTTTGTTAACTCGGCTCGGTAGCCCCAGCCGTGCACCGGGTTTTGACACCCGAAGCGCCCCGACCGATGCATCACCAACCAGTCGGGACTTTGCCACATGCGCCGCCTGATACGGCCGTATATGGCCATAAATTTCACCAAACATCGAACGGCATTCAACGTAGTCGCCGAACGACCAGCAGTCCGCCCCGGCCAGCTCCAACGCTGGCCCTCTCACCGCTCGGTCTTCGAAATGTTCACATTGGCCGACTAGGCGGCCTTTTTAAACGTCTGCAACCCGGAGGGCGACTCGGTCTGCGGATTAATCGCTGGACTAATTGCGCGGTTTTGGTCGACGTCTCTGGTGACGTACTGCGCCCACGCTAACACCACCATGAAGTAGGCAAACGAGCCAAGGACAAAAGCTAGGAATACAATTTCGCTATTCGACATGGCGATCTCCTTTTCGACGTAGGACACTCGCGCGGTGGCGCCCCGAGCGTTTGATTTAGATCAAAACGAGCCGTCGACGCGCCCGAATGCGGGCCTGTCATGCCCAAAGCGCATGATGTTTTAGGCCAAGCGCCGCTTTTTCAGCGCGCATCGCCGGCGAGTCGCTAATGCCTGCCATTAGCCACGCTCGCACCGACTTCATCGGATAAGCTTTTCGCGGCGCGGCAATTGACGGATAAAAGCGGCCAGGACTCGGCCCCATGGATTAGCCGGCCAAGGCCGCCTCGGCTCACCAAAATCCACATCGATGAGCCGCGACGGCGTTGCGGTGCTGGGAGAGACCTTTGATCTTCATCAATAACGAAAGAAGCTCGACAATAGAACTAATCGCTTCGAAAAATTTGCTGGAAAAATACCGCGGCGCTTAAATGCTTAAAGGCGCGGATAGGCCGTTCTGAATTTATCGGCACTCAGCGTTTTTGTTATATTTTCACCGGTTAACGACGCGTAACCGGTTCTCATTTGATTTAGGTCAACGCCGCCATTGAGCTCGTAGCCGATCATTCAAACGGCAAGGAGGACAAAACCGTGGCATCACTTGCATCTTTAGTCCGCTCACCAATCGCCGCGATCGTGCAATGGTGGCAGCGACAGCTCGATTCGGCCGAACTTCGCAGTTGCGGCCAAGAAGTGATTGAAAGTATGGCCCATGACGTGGGTCTTTCCGAGCTTGAGTTGAAGCAGCTGACAAGCAAGGGACCATATGCCGCGGATTTGTTGCTCCCGCGTATGGCAGCGCTCGATCTAAATCCGAAAGAGGTAAGCCGACTTGAGCCGACGGTTATGCACGACATGCAGCGAGTGTGTTCGATGTGCGAAAGTCACGGCCGGTGCCTCAGAGATCTTGAGCGCGATGCTGATGATCCGGCTTGGAAACAATATTGCCCGAACGCCGGCACATTGAAGGCGCTCGACAAGCAGCCATGGGGTGCGCGGTGGGAAGTATGAAAGCGTGACACACTGAGGAGTCGAACTGCGAGGATTGATGCAGCAGGATATTCCCGGAACGACGGTCTTTGACGAGGCGCAGGCGCAGAAGGGTCTGGCGCTTAACCGGATGTGCTATTCATTCAACAAAGCCGATAATCGTGCTGCCTTTCTCAAGGACGAGGAGGGCTATTGCCGAAAATTCGGCCTCTCCGAACAACAGCGGGCCGCTGTGAAAAGCCGCAACGTGCTGGCCATGATCGAGGCTGGCGGCAATGTTTATTACCTGGCCAAGCTTGCCGGCATTTTCGGATTGAACGTGCAGGACATCGGCGCACAGCAAACCGGCATGAGCATCGAGGCTTTCAAGGCAAAACTTCAGTCGGCGGGAGTTTGAGTATGGCCATGATCGTAGGCGGCATCGCAACCACGCATGTTCCTTCGATTGGCAAGGCGATCGCGGAGCAAAAGCAGAGGGGTCCGTATTGGCAGCCCTTCTTCAAAGGCTTCGATTACGTGCACAACTGGTTGGCGCGGATCCGGCCCGATATTGCAGTGGTGTTCTACAACGACCACGGGCTTAACTTCTTCCTCGACAAGCTGCCAACCTTCGCCGTCGGGGCAGCCAACGAATATCGCAGCGAGGATGAAGGCTGGGGCATTCCGGTATCGCGCCCCATTGCCGGCGACGCCGCCCTCTCATGGCACCTGATCAATGCGCTTGTTGCCGACGAATTTGACGTGACCACGTGCCAGGAGATGCTTATCGATCACGCAGTGACGATACCGATGGCGTTGATTTGGCCCGGGCCGGCACAGCCCATAAAAATCGTGCCAATCGAAATTAACACCGTACAACATCCGTTGCCGTCGCTCTCCCGCTGCTTGAAGCTTGGACAAGCGGTCGGCCGCGCACTTGAATCGTATCAACACAATCTGCGCGTTGTGATTGTCGGCACAGGTGGCCTATCCCACCAGCTCGACGGCACCCGCGCAGGTTTTATCAACAAGGAATTTGACGCGCTTTGCCTCGACAAGCTTATTGCCGAGCCGGAAACGCTCGCCCGCATATCGATCCACGATTTGGTGAAACAGTCCGGCACACAGGGCGTCGAATTCTTGAATTGGATGGCGATGCGGGGGGCCTTGACAGGTCGCGTCAGCGAACTGCACCGCAACTACCATATACCCATTTCCAATACCGCTGCGGCAACTGTCGTTTACAACAATCAAACCGATCTTCAGCAAAAGGCTGCTTAGCCTTCCTTAGGGGCCGGTTATTCCATTCGACCGAGCCATGCCGTTGAGCGGCCCTAAACGAACATCGAGCGTTCACCCGCTCCAATCTTCCTCGGCCTCGCGCTTGCGGTCCGATACTGCATTAAGACGCGAAAGGCCGAATATAGCCGCGACGTAATTTCCGACCCTCGCCAGCGACCGCACCTACGGCGCCAGGCGAGTGTGGCACGACCTGCTGGCGGAGGGTGTGTCGTGCGGGCTGCATCGGATCGAACGATTGATCCGATTACAGGCTCTCAAAGCCCGCCCGCGCCGGCGTCGACTGCCGCCCGATCTGGGTGAGCGACAGACAGCCGCCATCGCTACCAACGTGCTCGACCGCAACTTTGAAGCGCCCGCTCCCAACCGCAAATGGATCGCTGACTTCACCTATGTGTGGACGGCGGAAGGCTGGCTCTATGTCGCCGCGGTCATCGATCTGTTCTCTCGCCGGGTCGTTGGCTGATCGATGAGCGCAGAGATGACGGCACAACTCGTGACCGACGCCCTGGTGATGGCAATCTGGCGCCGCGGCAAGCCTGACGCACTGCTGCATCATCCGATCGTGGCAGCCAAGGCGGATTCAAGTGGTCGTCGCAACACCTTGACGAAGGAGGTTGCGATGAGCGTTCGAAAGCGGCGTTCTGGTCGATGTGGGCGCGTACCATTGTCGTCACCCGGTCGCCCCCCGGTTGCTAGCCGAGATCAGCGTCAAAGGTTCTGGGCGGCGATCGCGGCAGGCATGGCAAGTGAGGATGCTGCGGTCGGGGCCGGCGTGCCGCAAGCGATAGGAACAAGATGGTTCCGGGAGGCAGGGGGAATGCCACCACCGATGTTCGGGCCGTCGGCGAAGCCGCAGTCTGGCAGATATCTTTCGTTTGCCGAACGCGAGGAGATCGCGCTCCTGCGGGCGCGAGGCTGCACTGTACAGGAGGTGGCGCGTCGGATCGGACGGACGGCGTCAACGATCTCCCGTGAGTTGCGGCGCAACGCCGCCACCCGCAGTGGCGGCCTGGAGTATCGCGCGTCGACAGCGCAATGGCACGCCGACCGATCAGCCCGCCGACCAAAGCAGGCAAAGCTTTTGCTGAACGAGGCGTTGCAGGCCTATGTTCAGGATCGGCTGGCAGGGCTGGTCGAAGCTCCCAGCGGCCTTCCTGTTGCAGGCCCGTCCGTATCTTGGAAAGGGCGACGACATGGACGCCGGCAGGATCGCCGGTGGGCGCGTGCCTGGAGTCCTGAGCAGATCGCTCGACGCCTGCCGGTAGACTTCCCGGATGACACGACCATGCGCATCAGCCATGAGGCTATCTACCAAGCCTTGTTCGTCCAAGGTCGAGGTGCGTTGCGTCGCGAACTGACAGCCTGTCTGCGCACCGGCCGTGTGCTTCGAATGCCAAGAGCGCGCACGCGTCGGCGAGGCAAGAACTTCGTATCATCCGAGATCATGATTAGCCAACGCCCGGCAGAAGTCGCCGACCGTGCGGTGCCAGGGCACTGGGAAGGCGATCTCATTCTGGGGCTTGGCAGCTCCGCCATCGGAACACTTGTCGAGCGCACGACGAGGTTCACCATGCTGCTGCACCTGCCGCGCATGACAGGTCATGGTAAGGAAGCTCGCATAAAGAATGGTCCAGCGCTCGCCGGCCATGGAGCCGAAGCTGTATGCGAGGCAATTACACGCACAATCACCACCTTGCCCGAGCAATTGAGACGATCGTTGACCTGGGATCAGGGAGCCGAGATGGCTCAGCACGCACGCCTGACGATCGACGCCGGTTTGCAAGTCTACTTCTGCGATCCCCAAAGCCCGTGGCAGCGTGCAACCAACGAGAACACCAACGGGTTGCTCCGCCAGTACTTCCCAAAAGGCACAGACCTGAGCGTTCACAGTGCCGATGAGGTCGCTGCCATTGCGGCCGCCCTCAACACGCGGCCGCGCAAAACACTCGAATGGAAAACGCCCGCAGAGGCGCTTAACGAACTTCTACGATCAGCCAACAAACATCTTGTTGCAACGACCGCTTGAATCCGCCCAATACACCAGCGAGCAGTTCCAGCGGCTGATGGCCGATCACGGTGTCGTCTGCTCGATGAGCCGTTCGGGCAACGTCTGGGACAACGCAGCCATGGAAAGCTTCTTCTCGTCACTGAAGACCGAGCGTTCAGCGCGCACGACCTATCGCACGCGTGACGAGGCCAAGTCTGATGTGTTCGACTACATCGAATGCTTCTATAATCCGAAACGCCGGCATTCGACGATCGGATATCTAAGTCCCGTGGAGTTCGAGACGCAGGCGGGATTAGCTTAAGCGGGTGTCAACCAAACCGGGTGCAGGCCAGCTTACCAAGGTAAGCGGCCGCTCCTGCAAGCCACGCAGTACCCTTGCCTGCTGTGCCAGTAATCAAAATAATAGGGACGTTGCCGACTGTTTTATCCCGGCTCATCTGCTCAAAAAGCTCTTTGCCGCTCATCGGTTCCATTTCCCAATCCGATAGTACAAGGCCATATTGTTTTTGGCGCAGTCGCTGCAGTGCCGAGGGACCGTCATGCTCAGTATCAACATCGGTAAATCCATTTTTTCGAACAAGATCGGCGATAATTTGAATCATCGTCGAAGAATCGTCGACAATCAGGACAGGAAGTGACGTTTTCATTATACTTCCTCCGATGAACCCGTGACTTTGAGCGGTCGTCGGATTTGAATTCAACGATCGTGCCTCCGTCGCGAGACCACACCGTGCGGTCCTGTCATCGAAGAAAAGCTCGACGAATTCCTAAACCCGATCACGCCCGCGACCCGCAGGCTTCCGCTGTTTTCAGAAATATCGCGGACCGCGCAACCAATTATACTGCCTCAGTCCAGCTTAATCTTTGTAGACCTCCACCAGCATAGCTTGGCGCTTGTCGCTCATCGGCGTGGCGCTTTGTCGTGTTGGCGTCCGAATCGTCGGCGGCGGCCAGCACCGCCTCCGGCGTCATCTGGCCGAGGAACAGGCGGATCACCGGCACCGGCCACTTCGTCATGTCGAGTTGCGAGATTGCTCGCGGAAGACGGCTCGCCAGATTGCTGCGCTTGTTGACGATGTCGAGCCAGAGTGCAGCATAAGCATATTTGGGATCAAGCTCGCTTGCCTGATTGAGGTCCGCCAGCGCCTTCGGCAGAGAACCGCCGTAGAGGTTCGCAAGCCCACGATTGAAATAGGCGCGCGCATATTTCGGATGAAGCCGGATCGCCTCGTTGTAGTCGGCGATGGCGCCGTCGAGGTCGCCCTTGGCTTGGTACGCGGTGCCGCGGTGGTAGTAGGTGCGCGCATATTTCGGATCGAGCCGGTCATCCAGGAAGGCGAAATGCATTCCTGATTGCCTCCAAGAAGACCGATTATCGGAAGTTATACTGGCGCATTCCCTAAAGTTCTAAGCAGGTCTGAAGAACTCAGCTCACACGCGTTGCTTTCTCCGGTGAATATCTTTCACATCGGAAAAGGCAATATCCTTGCGAGCAAGATGGGTGCCATTGCTCGGCCCGAGCCCGGCTTCGACATAGGCAAGTGTAGATGCGAAGCCGAGAAAATTCGGCTCCTGCGGCAGATACCGGACAACGGCCCCTGGCTGAGTGAAAACGGAACCGCGGTCCGGTTTGATCTGTCCGGCGGCAATTTGAGCAGGGTCGATTTGCCCGATCCATTGCGTCCGACGAGGGCCACCCGTTCGCCGGAGGAGACGGACAGCTCCACGCCGGAAAGAAAGAAGCGGCGTGCCGCCGAAGGTCAGCGTGACGTCTTTGAGTTGCAGGAGGGGCGGAGCCATATTTGCCGTGTCGGCCGCTGCGGTTGCGGCTTCGCCGCGGGTCAAGTCTTCTGGTTGACCGGGTACCGCCGAAAACATCCGTCGTCAAAGACCCAGCATAGATTAGTGCCGGCTGACATGTCTGTTTTACCCCCGAAAGCGGACATCAATCGCCTTTCACTCGAGGTCCACAAAGTGCCATGTGTGGACGGCTCCGGGTTGGCAAGGGCCTTCTTCACGAATGCAGCATTGGTCGGTGCAGCCATATGTTCGGCCTTTGTGTGCGGTTCACATGACGCTGGCCATAATGTCAAACGGCGTCCGAAAGGGCCCCCCGATTGGTCCTTATTCCACGCCGATTCACAGGCCAATTTGAGTGCGGGCCAAACCGCTCGCGCAGAATCGACTTTATCTTGACAAGGGCGCACGCTTGGGCCCGCATTTAATTCATTAAAGCCAAGGAGGGGTCGATGACCGCCCGTTTTACTTGCTTGGTCGCATATTCAGTCCTGTTTCTTGCACTCGGTTCCGGGGTATCGCTCGCATCGTCGGGGGCGCCCGTCGCCAACGGGACTCGTGCCGCCTCTGCACTCTGTCCGCGCACATCTTCGCACAATCGCATCGCCCTACACTGTTACTGCTGCGGAAAAGATTCATACGGACACTGCAACCATCAATGCTGCAATTAGCCACGCTACGGGACACGCCATCAGACAGGCTAGGCGGGCTCGTGTAATTTGAGGGTAAGTTGCGAAACGGGCCAAAGACAACATCGAAAAGTTTGCGAAAATGGCCAAGCACGGAACGGTGGAACGCTTTCAAGCCTTTGACGTACACACCCTCCATCGCATGGGGGCGTTCAAGGAACAGCTGCAGCGGCTAATGTCGGTCTCGTTCCAGTGGCCGGGATTGGTTGGGCTGACCGCAAATAGATGGCGCGTCGACGTCAAATTCCGTGCCGGCGCCAAACAGAGAATTGCGGTGATTTGGACACCGTGCCGTTTTGGTGGTTTCCGCCCGTGGTACAAGTGCCCTGGGTGCGATCGCAGAGTTGGTAAGCTTTACAACACCAGCGCATCGCTTCACTGCAGGCGGTGTCTTGATCTGTGGTATTCGTCCCAGCGCCGAGGCGCCAAAAGCCGGATTTATCTTCAAGCGCTAAAGCTCCGGCTTCGGCTGAATGGAATTGCTTCACTTGCCGAGCCAATTCCCCAGCGACCATATCGAATGCACAAACGGACTTACCAATGCCTGCGACGAAGACTGGAAGACTTGGAGCGGCAGCTCGGGCCCAAGTCGCGATTTAAGTCACGCGAAACCGACTATGCTCCTTTAGTTCCCAAATGATTCAGAGGGTTCCCCGAGAGATAATCTACCCTTCGCATCTGCCGGGCTTTGCGCGCGCGGTCGAGTCATTTCCAGGTCATCGGCATTGTCTAAATTCACCTCAACATCCGAGCGCCCGAACCAATTCTTGGGTGATATCGGGGTCAGGATATGGGATAAATTTTTTCCCATGGGGTTTGGGCGAAAATCCCTAAATCATTTGGCAATCGCCCAAAATTCGGGAAAGCTTTTGGATATTTTTTGGGTATTTTTTTCCACACTTTTGGACAGTTTTTCATACTTGGTCGAAGCGTTCGCAAAGCTGAAGTCGGGGCACATGTTGCTCCCGGACGGCGCCAGGGAGACATCGCCAAAACCGATCTGCAAAATGAAATCAAGTCAGTGGGCAGCGAGCTTATAGGGCAGCCGAACTCTGAGCCAGTACGGTCTGCTGCTCCGCTTGCTCTTTAATCTGGGCTCCCGCTTCATCGTACAGGAACGGCAGAAAGACATAGCGGCGGCCTTTGGTCACGCGCGTCACCGCGTGAAGAATGGCGCAGGGAAATACGATGCACCAGCCTTTGGGTATGGTGTGCCGCTTTTGGTTGTATTCGGGAAACGCCAATTCGCCGCCATCGAAATCGTCATTCAACGCCACGGAGAGCGCAAATCGCCGGTGGGCGGAGACGGCTTGGCCGGTATCGCGGTGCGGACGGAAGTGCGCTTCTTCCTCGGCGGCATAACAGCCGACCAGATATCGCTCCATCCGTGTGATCTTCATAAAGAACAGTCGTTTGATTTCCGGGATCACGCATTGCGAAATGCGCTGGACGATGAGTTTCCTGACCGCTTCGTCGTCGATGAAGTAATCGCGCCAGCGCTTGAATGAATGGTCGAAGACTTCGACATTGTTGCGCATGAACCCGCTGTCGCGCGCCTGCCCCTGCTCGTAAAGGCCAACCAGTCGATCGCAGAAGTCGTGATCGAAAAGGCGCGGAAGCACCAGAATCGGGGCCGGTATCTCGCAAGATCCGAACCGGTCCGTTGCCGGAAGACTGCGCGGCAATGCGAAGATTGCGTCGCATTCGCTCCGGTCGCTGCCGGTGTGGAAGTGCGCGAATATTCGTAGACTCGGGTCGACGATCGTCCAGGTCACGCGGTATTGCATGCCGAGCGGAACCGCGTCGATCGGTGCTGAGCCGCAATGGCGGCTGAAAACGCCGTCGCGGTCGACGACGAATTTAATTCCCTTCGGCGCCGCTTCGAGTTTCTCGTTGGGATCGATGGTGAAGCCGAGAAAGCTTTTGGTCTCGTCCCTCGAACAGGCCGGTGTGCTCCCGGAGTGCTTCAAGAGCGACCCGACCGGGGTCGATTTGGTTTGAGCCGAAGCAGCAGATCAGCAGGTAGCGGCCGGCATAGGCATCAAGGGCGAGGCCGCGGGAGTGCTGGCCTTCGACCAGATCGACGAAGGCTTGGCCGACCAGCGGTTGGCGGTATTTGTACGTGGCCATCGCGCTTCGCGCCTTCTCGGCCGCATCATCGGCAAGGCAAGCGGATGATTCTGCACGCCCGCTTGCGGGCATGGTTCAATCCGCTCCGTGCGCGGGTCGCGCCGGGTCGATGGTGACCGATCGGCTGATGCCAGGGCCGGCGCCAGGAGTGGCTGCGGGGTCGAATTTGCTGGCCGCTTTCTCCGGAAAGTCAAAGCTGACGTGGCAACGCAACCCTCCCGGCAGAAGATTGTCCGGATTTGGCAAGCTCAGTCTCACCCCGAATGTGCCGCTGGCGGCATCGAAAACCTGGTCGACAATGCTGACCTTCGCCTCATGATTGCCGCCGACGGGCGGGTCCGGATGGACGATCCCGGTATCGCCGATCTTCAGCTCGCCGTAATAGCGTACCGGCAGATAAGCCTCGACGTTGAGCGGATGAATGCTGGCGACGGTTACGATATTGGCATCCGGCCGAACGTATTCGCCCGGGCCCAGCGTCCGCTCGACAACGATGCCATCGATTGGGCTGCGGATGGTGCGCTGTTCCAGCATGGCGCGCGCGCGGTCGAGCTCAAGCTCGGCCATTTTTTTATTCAGCTCTGCTAATGCGACGTCCTGCTTGGCGACGTTGAACTCGGCCTGAGCCGTATCGACGTCCTGGACGCTGCCGATATTGTGGGACTGCAGTTCCAATTTTCGCTTGAGCACACCGTTCTTTTGCTCAAGCAGCGCTTTCTTGGCTTCGATTTCCGCACCGTTCGATGCGCGTGCTTCGTTGGTCGCTACCGCGGCCTTCTCCACGGACGATTCGATCCAGGCGATCACCTGTCCTTTTTTGACGTGATCGCCGCGATCGACCAGGACTTCGGAAAGGATGCTGGGGACCGGGCTGCCCAGCTTGACGGTCAGAAACGGATTCATCACGCAATCGAATGTTGCGGCAAACGCACACGAGCTGAATGTCACGATTGCCGCGCCTAACATGACAGCGGCGCTATTGCGAAAAAAAGACCAACTCATGCGGCGAACCCAAGACTTTACACGTTGCGAAGCGGCGAAACGGATGATGGCGGTGTGTCTACCACGCCGGACCGGCCGGGAAAAATGCTTTCCAGGACGATAGGCTAGAGGACACTTACTTGGTTAGCGGGCGGCACGCAGGGCGGGATCGAAAGCTATCGGCCGCGTCTTGCTTCGGTCACGGGGCGGCCCTAGTGTCGGCTAAAGCGCCGGTGTGGCTTGCCTTTTTCCGTCAGCGGGAACTGTTTTGACGGCACGTTGCACCGCTCTCGTCTGCATGACACCGCGACCGGACGCAGACGAGCTCAGGCGTTCAGGCCAGCCAATATTTTTCGGTCTTTCCATCGCCCCAAACCAATTAGATAACGGGCCAGCGCGCTTTCGGACAACAAGCGATGTCGTTTTTTCGCACGGTTACGGTGAACGCAGCGGGGGCAGGGCGGTCTCCGCATCTTCTCACGCGCCTGCGGCAGCGCGAGATCGAAGGCATCCTTGTCAAGGAAGTCTACGATCGCCGCGCGTGCGAGGCGGTCCGCGCCGAGCTTGAGGCCGGCCACCACGGTCTGATCAGAACCGACTTTCCCGCCAAATTCGCCGCGTTCTTTTACGGCATCAACCTCAATCTCGCTCACCCCGATCTCAACGACTACTTCGCCGAGGTGCCGAAATTCCGTGACGGCCTGTCCCGCCTGTTGCCGGGCGACCTCGGTCTGGAATCGCGGCTGACGCGACTGATGTCGGACTTGGATCGGGACACCGGTTATGGCGCCGCGCCTGGACCCCAGCCGGGATTGAATTACATGTTCACGACCATCCGCGCCCATCTGCCGGGCGGTTATATCCCGGCACATTTCGACGACGAGCAGGCGGCGCGGCCGACCTATCGGCACCTGATGCAGATCATTCAGATGAAATTATTTTCCTTTGTGCTGGCTTTTTCGCAAGCTGAAGCGGGCGGCGCGCTCGAAATCTTCAACCTCAAGCCAGAAAAGGAAGGGCAGCGCATTGCCGCCGGCGATCGCAGCGCTACAAAGCGCGATCTCGATGGCGTCGAAAAGGTTTCATTTCGCCTCGATCCCGGCGACATGATCATTTTCAGCTCGGGGCATTATCTGCATCGCGTCACCCCGGTGAGTGGTGAAAAAATCCGCTGGACCGCCTGCAGCTTCATGGCCGAGAGCAAAGCGCCCGGCCAAGTCTATTGCTGGGGCTAGAGCGTGCCGCTGGCGGTGCCGCGCTATTTCGACTATCTGATCGAAGCGTTCCGCTCGCACAATGCCGGGCGACACGTTCACCTCGGCTACTGGGACGATCCGCCACCGCTCACCGCGGCTTGCAGCGCGCAGGAATTCGCGGATGCCCAGGCGCGCCTCACCGATGTTCTGATCCGCATGGCCGATCTGAAGGCCGGCCAGACGGTGCTCGATGTCGGCTGCGGCTTCGGTGGCACGCTGGAAGCGGCGGCGAAATGGCCGTCGATGCTCTTGGCCGGCATTAATATCGATAGGCGCCAGTTGGACATCTGCCGGAGCGCAGCGATCGGCGGCAACGCGCTGTCGCTGATCATGGCGGATGCCTGCGCGTTTCCATTCCGCTCCCACAGCTTCGACCGCATATTTTGTGTCGAAGCGATGTTTCATTTCCGCGATCGGGCGGCGTTCCTCCGTGAGGCCGCAGGTGTGTTGCGTGATGGTGGGCGTCTGGTGATTTCCGATATCCTCTTGCGCAATCCAGGTACCAGTGCCGGCGTGGATGTTGCGGCCGTAGCGGAATTGATCCGGAGTGAATATGGACCGTGGCCGCAGCCGTGGATGGCCGTTGACGCGCTATTGGACAGTGCACGAGGCGCAGGACTGAGACCGGAGCGTGTCCTGGATGTGACGGCCCAGACTTTGCCAACCTATCGCTTCACCGCTCCGCAGCCGCTTGGTCCGACGGTAGGTCTGCAGTCGGCTGGCGACGCGCTGCGATGGCTGCACAGCGAAGGCTACCTGTCCTATCTGTGCATTTCGTTCGTAAAATTTTGAGGCTTACGGTTCGATACCGTGCGGCGCGAGCGCCTTCCTGATCAGCGCCGCTGACTCTTCGGGCGGTTGATTACCGTCGACGACTAGGTCGGCGGACGAAACAATTCTTTCGCGCTGGGATAAATACATCGGACGTAAGAACGGATAGTTCTGCATATATTGCGTCTGCCACTTTATGAATTCCGCGGCTTCACCTTGCTTGACGGAAGCCAGAAATGCCAGCGTCGCGCGCGACAGGGCGATATCCAGCGGCGTGTCGACCCAAACCAGAAAATCGATGAACGCGCCGGTCGTGCGGTGAATCCGACCGAACGGCGTCTCAAAGATTACCAATGGCCGGCGTCCATCGTCTGGCCGAATTTGCGTCTGCCGTGTGAGCTCGCCGATAAGTTCGGTAAGAGCAAATTCATTTGGATCGGCACCGGCCGCAAACCATTTCCGCACTTGGTCGGGCGGCATGTGGACGATGGTTTGAAACGCATCGTAATAAACGAGGCGCGCCTCGGCAAAACGTTTCCGCAGAAGCTGCGTCAATGTGGTCTTGCCGGAGCCCGGCACACCCGCCAGACCGATGACGAAGGCCCGATCGGTCATTGCGAAAATCCCATTTGCACTTGCGCGCGCTATTCGGGTCGGCCGGAGATCGCCAGCGTCTTTGCCTGCCACTGGTCCGATTGCAGCAGGTCGCCGCGCATCCGGGCGTGCAGCTTCTCAGCTCGCCGCTGCGCGTAGCGCAAGGCGATGCGGCCGATGAATTCGCCCCGCCAGTCGCTCAGCGACTTGGCAAGCCGCGCGAGCGCAAGTCCCATCGGAAAATCCAGCAATGCATCCTCTAGCGAGAGTATCGTCTCGAAGCTTCCAGCCTCGCCTTGGCGGCCGGCGCGGCCAGCAAGCTGTAGGTCGATGCGGCGTGCATCATGGCGCTCGGTCATGATGACGTGCAGGCCGCCGAGCTCCTCCACGCCCTCGCCGAGTCCGATATCGGTGCCGCGTCCGGCCATGTTGGTCGCGACCGTGATCCGTCCGCGCTCACCGGCCTGGGCGACGATGTCGGCCTCGTGCTTGTCCTGGGTAGCGTTAAGAACGGTATGCGGCAAACCGGCCGCTTGCAGTTCGGTACTCGCCCGTTCGGACGCGACAACCGATCGCGTACCGATGAGGACGGGCGCGCCCCGTTCGTGCAACTCTCTGACGCGATCGACGATCAACGCCCATTTTGCAGCATCCGTCTTGGCGACGACATCCGAATGGTGTTTTCGACGAACTGGCTTTGCAGTCGGTATGGTCACGACCGGTTGCCGGTACACCCGCCATAATTCCTGAGCCACCGGTTGGAGCGTGCCGCTCATGCCGGCTAGCCGCCGGTAGCGGCGAAAAAACCGCTGATAGGTAATCCGGGCAATCGTCGTTCGCCGTTGCGATTGTTCGCAGCCTTCCTTGTGTTCGATCATTTGGTGCAGACCGTCGCTCCAGAAGCGATCCGGCATGATGCGTCCGGTATATTCGTCGACGATCTGCACCTTGGCGTCGGCGACGACGTATTGCTCGCCGCGATGGAACAGATGAATGGCCGCCAAAGCTTCCCTGGCCAGTTCCTCGCGGGTGATCACGCTATTCCAGGGTTTTCCACGGCCTTCTGCAAAAGCCGTTACCTTTTCCTGGCCGGGCGCCGTCAGGAATACCCGCCGCTCCTCCGGCGACAAAAAATAGTCAACGCCGTCTTCCAGCGTCGCGGCGAGGGCAAGCGAGCCAGCGATTGCGTCGGGGTCGATGTCGGAGTCCGCGGTACCGGAAATGATCAACGGCGTTCTGCCTTCGTCGATCAGCACGCTGTCGGCTTCATCGATGAGCGCGAAATGCAGGCCGCGCAGGCGTAATTGATGCGAGCGTGGCGACGGGCTGGATATCGCTTCCATTTTCAACGTCAGGTCACCGGCCGTCTCGGCGAGGATCATCCGATCGCGCAGATAATCGAAGGCAAGCTCCTTGTTGCTGCAATAAGTGATATCGCACGCATAGGCATCGCGTCTTTGTTGCGCACTCTGGCCGGCGATCACGACGCCGACGGTTAGCCCCAACTCGCGGTACACCGGGCCCATCAATTCGGCGTCGCGTTGGACCAGATAATCGTTGACCGTGACGACATGAACCGGGAGGCCTGCCAGGGCGGCGGTGCCGGCGACAAGCGTTGCCGTCAGCGTCTTGCCTTCCCCGGTCGCCATTTCGGCGAGCATGCCTTTGACCATCGCGAACGCGCCGACGATCTGCACGTCGAAGTGACGCTGCCCGAGCAACCGGTCCGCGAGCTCACGAATCAGCGCGAAAGCTTTGGCGGTCTCGGCATCGGGAAAATCGGAGGTGCGCCGCAATGCGCTTGCGACTTCATGAGCGACGACGCGAAGCTCCTCCAGCGTAAGCCTGCAAAACTCGTCGGTATGACGTTCGACCAGCGGCAGGATCCGGTTCAGGCCGCGCAGCCGCAGGCGGGACGTTGCCGCGACCAATGCAGCTTGCGCGGCCGTGGCCAGCGCGTCGAGTGCGTTTTCCTGTCGCTCGGGCCTTTCCGGATAGATGCGTTGACGCGGCAGGTTATAGGCAGGCGCTGCTCCGCCGATGGCGACATCAGACACGGAACTGCCCCAGGAAGAACTGGCGCATGGTGCGCATGATGCGCCAGCCAACCGGTTCGTCGCCATGAAAGAACCGGACATAGACGCGGGACCCCAGCGCCACCGTCTGGCCCGGGTCCCGAAGTTCAACGTCCAACTGGAAGAGACTGAACAGCGCTTGTGGGCGCTGGGTCTTGGAGGGATCGAGCGCGATCGTGCCGCCGCCCCTGGTCGTGAGGGCAAGACTGGGCACGTCCTGTTGCGCCGCCGGCACTTCGCGCAAGACACGAGCCGGTATCGGCCGGTCCAGCTCTTCGACCGCGTGAGCTTCCATGCCGGTGGTTCGCCGGCGTATCAAATCGACGTCGGCCTGAGAGACAACCGAGCGGACCACTTGATCGCGGTTGGAAACGACATAGCCGAGAAGCTCTCCGCGCTTGACGTAATGTCCCAGTCGGTCCTGGGCGTCAGCCATGATGAAGCGCCCGGATTGTTGGGCACGTACGGTGAGATCCTTCTGCCGGCCGCGATAGTCTTTGAGTTTGTCGGCGAGGTGGGCGGCCTGGTCCTCAAGCATCTCAGCCTGGACTCGATCGACTTGTCGTACGCCTTCGAGGCGCTGGCGCGCCTCATCGAGTTGCGCTTCGATCACCGCGACCCTGGCGTCGAGCGTCGGATCGGTGAGTGTGACCAGCGGCTGATCGGGAGCGACAACCGCGCCCGGTTTCGTCAGCACCTGCTCGATGAAGCCTTCGGTCCTGGTCCGGACTTCGGCCTGATCGGGGGCGATCACGACACCTTCCGCGACGGTCGAATAGGGAAGGGGAATAGTGAACATGACGATCAAAGCAGCCGCGACAATGCCGCCGACGACTGCAAAAGCGTGGCGCCGGCGACCGCGAAGCTTTGGGCTGGTCGCCAGAAAGCGCAATCCCTTGAAGATCGGGATGACGGCGATCGCACTCATCGCCCAGATTGCCATCATGACGCCGAGCAGAAACATCTTGGCCGCCAAAAAAAGCGCGATGCCGGTCGATACGGCCAAGCGGTAGATGAAGGAAAACATCGCGTAGGCAATCAGCCACTGTGGTTCGCCCGGTCCGGCGACCGGCTTGTCGAGGCTGTCAATTTTGAGCAGATATTTTTGCACGAGATAAAACAGATAGGCATTGCCCCGGGTGGCGAGATTGGGAATCTCAACCAGATCGGAGAAGATGTAGTAGCCGTCAAAGCGCAACAGCGGATTGCCGTTGAACAATAAAGTCGACACGCCGCCGATCAGAATGACGTTGAATGCGACCGTCCGCCCCAAGCCCGGTGTGGCGTGCAACCATACGATCAGCGAGACGGCTGCGAGCGCCATCTCCACCATGATGCCGGCCGCGCCGACGACGATGCGACGATGTTTCTGACGAAACGCCGCGGAAGCCGATGCGTCGACGTAGAGCACCGGGATGAAGACGAGCAACATCACCCCGAGCTCGTGGACTTCGCCGCCCCATACCTTGGTCGCGTAGGCGTGGCCGAGTTCGTGTAGGCTCTTAACCACTGGATAAACGGCCATCAGCAACGCAACGTTCTGCGTCGCCAGCACGCGGTCGGTGACGTCAGAGGTCAGCTCCGGCCAATGCAAGATCGCCAGCACGACGCCGGTGAGCACCAATGCGAGCCAGGCCACAAAGCCGAAAACCGAAAATATCGGACGCACCAGCGGTAGCGTCAGATTGAGTATTCGATCGGGGTCGAAAAGCGGCACGCGCACGGCCAGCGGGCTGCGCAACCGCTGCATCAGCCGGCGCCGTCCAGCTTTCTCCGAGCGTTCCGCCATCTCATCGAAATCCGGGGGAATCTCGCCTTGCAGCAGATCGGCGTTATGGAGCTGCGCCAGCAGATGAATCGTCTCATCCTGGGTGGGCGGATCGTCCTTGGATTTTCGGCCGGCGATCTCCCAGATGTCGCGCATCGTCCGCTGCCCGTCCATCAGGCACAGCATCAGGTTGGCGATCGGCGAAAGGCGATGAAAGCGGCCGGTCTGATGATCTTGCAGGACGTACCAGATCTGCCCGCGAAAGACCTGACGGTGAATGGCGGTGTGCGTCCGCAAGCGGGGCTTGAGATCGGCTACGCGATACCACGCACTACTGAAAAGTGACGTAACCATCGGACCTCAAGGCAACCAACGCCAGGACCACACGCGCAACCAGTCCATGATCGGGTGCAGCCAAATCCATGCCAGGCTTCGCCGACCGATTTCGATCTTGCCGATGCCTTCCATGCCCGGCCGCAAATCGGCCGGGTTGGTGACGAGCAGGCCTTCGACCCGGAATACGTTGCGGCCCGATTGGGCGTCGGCGATCGGAGTGATCTTGTCGACCTTGAAGGACAGCGTCTCGTTTGGCAGCGCCGAGACGATCAGATCACCGATTTGACCGGGTTCGACTCTGCCGATCTCGCGCTCGTCGACGCTGAGGATGACGCGATAGGAATCAAGCGGCGCCACTTCGAACAATAACTGCCCGCGCTGCACCGCAGCCCCAATCATCTGGCTGAGGTCGCCGGAAATGACGAGACCGGCAATCGACGAGCGTAGCTTGATGCGGGCGAGTTGCTCATCGAAGAGTTTAATCTGCGCGTCGGCCTGGTCGATCTGCGCTTTGACGACGTTAATCGTCGCTGGTTGACGAGAAGCGAGCGCCTTGTCGTACTCGAACATGTGCTGTTGCCGCTCGGTGACCCATTTCAGGCGCTCGAGCAGCAAGTCGCGGTCCTCAAGCGTCGCCAGGACCTCGCCTTCCTTGACTGTGTCGCCGGCGCGCACGTCAGCATCCTTAATGAAGCCGTCGTAAGGCGCGACTACGGCGCGGCGCACCAGACCTTCAATCTTGGCATCGGCATCGACGCGATAGGTCGGACGCACGAAAGTCAGGATCAAGGCGACCGCG
>DATKRE010000094.1:0-14680 GCA_035532335.1 Xanthobacteraceae bacterium
ATGCAGCCGGCGGTCGGCGCGAAGCCCGGCCGCGCCACGTGGATGAATACGGCGCTGCCGCGGCCGGCCACGCGCGGACGGGTATTGTGGTCGATCTCGACGAAGACGTCGTAGAGCCCGTCGTCCCGCCACAACCGGTCACCCGGCTCGCGGGCGGAACGGCGGAAAGGCCTGTTGTAGCGCCGGTCGGATGGGTCTTCGCACCAGGCGTCCGACCGTCCGATGCGCCGCGGTGGCAGCCGTAACGACGCCGGGCGCGGCAAGCGGTCGGCTCGCCACCACAGCCGCAGCGCCTGAAACCGTCCCGCCGGGGTCGCGCCGTCGCCTTCGCGCTTGTTGGCTCGCACCCCGCCACGGCCGACCGCCACCGGCACGGTCAAGCTGCCGGCGCGCAGCACGCCTTGCCACCGCCGGCCCGGCCGCGTGCTGATGTGGATGGTGCGAAGGGAAGACCGCTGCATGCTTTGGAGGCCCGGGCGCCAAGCCGAATTGCCAAGTCGAATTGCCAAGCCGAATTGCCAACCCGAATTCCCAACACCCGCTTGCTTCTGTATCCTTGAATGTCTACTTGGCGCCAGCGGCGCTGCAAATCGATTGACCAAGCCAGTATTGACCAGCCGGCAACCGCGGGGATCCCGATTGATGCCCAACACGCGCAAAATCCTTCTTGTCGACGACGATGCCGAGCTGCGCGACGCGCTGACCGAGCAATTGTCGCTGCACGAGGAATTCGAGGCGGTCGCCGTGGAAAGCGGCGCCAAAGGCGTGCAGGCAGCCAAGACCGGGCAAATCGATCTGGTCCTCATGGATGTCGGCTTGCCGGACATCGACGGCCGCGAGGCGGTGCGCATCCTGCGCAAGAACGGCTTCAAGGCGCCGATCATCATGCTCACCGGCCATGATACCGATTCCGACACCATCCTCGGGCTGGAGTCGGGCGCCAACGACTACATCACCAAGCCGTTCCGTTTCGCCGTGCTGCTGGCGCGGATCCGCGCCCAGCTTCGCCAGCATGAGGCGAGCGAAGACGCCATCTTCGCGATCGGTCCCTATACATTCCGGCCGAGCTCGAAGCTCTTGCTGAATCCGAAGGGCGGCAAAGTCCGCCTGACTGAAAAAGAAACCTCGATCCTGCGCTACCTCTACCGCGCCGGCCAGCGGCCGGTGTCGCGCGAAACGCTGCTGCAGGAGGTCTGGGGCTACAACTCCGGGGTGACGACGCATACGCTCGAAACCCACATCTATCGGCTGCGGCAGAAGATCGAGAAGGATGCCGCCGCGCCGGCGATCCTCGTGACCGAGGCCGGCGGCTACAAGCTGGTGCCTTGACCCAGGCGACATGACAATCGAGGACGACATTGCGTTCCTTGAGCGGATCGCCATTCTCCGGCAGCTTGGCGCGCCGGCGTTGCGCATCCTCGCCATCGGCGCCGAGAATTATCGCGTCGAGCAAGGTCAGGTATTGTTCGCGGCCGGCGAGGCCACCGACGGCGCTTACATCGTGCAAGAGGGCTCGTTCACGCTGCTGCCGGAAGCCGGCGGCGAAGCCGCAATGGTCGCCGGACCGGGCACCTTGCTTGGCGAATCCGCGCTGCTCGCCGAAACCAGGCGCCCGGCTACCGCAACCGCGCGCGAGAGCGCAATGGTGCTGCGGATTTCGCGCGCAATGTTCCTGAAGATGCTTGAAAGCTATCCGGATGCCGCGGAGCGCCTGCGCGAGATCATTGCCGCACGCACTAATGAATGGGCGCGCGACATGGAAAATATCCGCGCCGCACTCGTCGCCGACAGCAAACCGCAGTAACGGTCGCCGAGTGGTCCGATTCTAACATTCGCATCCGTGTTCGGAACCCTCTCGTGCGAATGTTAGAATCAAAAGGACCACTCGCGTTATACGATCCGGGTCTTGTGGCCCGCCCAGTAACGTTCGCGCAGCAGGCGTTTGTAGAGCTTGCCGGTCGGCAGCCGCGGCAGCTCGGCCTCGAAATCGATCGAGCGCGGACACTTGATGTGGGCGAGATGCTCGGCGCAAAACGCCATCAGTTCGCCGGCCAATTCCGGCCCCGGACGATTGCCGGGCATCAGCTGAACCGCCGCTTTGACCTCCTCGCCGAGGTCCTGGTTCGGCACCCCGAACACCGCGGCGTCGGCGACCTTCGGGTGCGTGATCAAGAGGTTCTCGCATTCCTGCGGATAGATATTCACCCCGCCTGAAATGATCATGAAGGTCGCGCGATCGGTGAGATAGAGATAGCCGTCCCCGTCGATGTAGCCGACGTCGCCGACCGTGCTCATCGAGCCGTCGGCCGATTGCGCCTTCGCCGTTGCCTCCGGGGCGTTGAAATATTCGAACGGCTTTGCGGTCTTGAACCACAGCGTGCCCGGCGTCCCGGTTGGGCAGGGCTTTAACGCGTCGTCGAGGACATGCAGTTCGCCGAACCGCACTTTGCCGACGGTGCCCGGATGCATGAGCCATTCGGCGCTGTCGCACGCCGAAAATCCCATCGCTTCGGTCATGCCGTAATATTCGAGAATGATCGGCCCCCACCATTCGATCATCTGCTGCTTGACCGGCACCGGGCACGGCGCCGCGGCGTGCACCACACATTGCAGCGATGACAGATCGTAACGGCGCCGCGCTGCGTCGGGCAGTTTGAGCATGCGCGAGAACATGGTCGGCACCAGCTGGCTGTGCGTCACTCGGTATTGCTGGATCAGTTCGAGATAACGCTCGGCGTCGAAGGTCTCCATGATGATCGCAGTGCCGCCTCGATCGATGGTGAGGCTGACTGCCGCTTGCGGCGCCGAATGATAAAGCGGCGCCGGCGACAAATAGATCATGCCGTCGCGGTACCGCCAGAGCTTGTCGAGGAAGGCATAGAGCGGCAATGGCTGCGACGGCGGCTGCGCCGGCAACGGCCGCAAAATTCCTTTCGGCCGGCCGGTGGTGCCGGAGGAGTACAGCATGGCGATGCCCAACCTCTCGTCGGCGATCGGCGTGGCCGGAAATTTGGCGGTCGCCTGATCGAGATTCTGCACGCGCTCACCGTCGCCCGCGCCGTCGGCAATCAGGCAAAGCTCGACCTTCGGGCATTGCTTGAGCGCCGCCAAGGCGACCTCGCGCTTGGCTTGCGACGTGATCAGAATTTTCGATTCGCTGTTGTTGACGATGTAGGCAAGCTCGTCCGCCGTCAGAAACGAATTGATGCAGGTATAAAACAGGCCGGCGCGCGTGCCGGCCGCGCAGGCCTCGATATAACGCGCGTTGTTCTCCATGAAGATCGAATAATGATCGAGCCGCTTGAGCCCGCGCGCGCGAAACAGATGCGCCAGCCGGTTGCTCCGGGCCTCAAGCTCCGCATAGGTCACCGCCTCGCCGGTCTTGGCCATGATGAAGGCCGGCTGCGTGGCACGGGTGACCGCATGATTGCCGGGATACATGGCGCTTCCCTCGCCTGCCTGCGCTTACACTTCCAGCGTTGCGGTCACCGGCACGTGGTCGGAAGGTCGGAGCGCGCTTCGATACTTCTTGCCGACCGCGATCGCCGAGACGCGATCGGCCAGCATAGTCGAAGTCCAGATGTGGTCGAGACGGCGGCCGCGGTCGGATTTCGTCCAGTCGGGCGAGCGGTAGCTCCACCAGGTGAAGAGCTTGGTCGGCTCCGGCACCGCCCGGCGCACCGCGTCGACCCAGCCGCCGGCTTTTTGCACGCCGAGAAGCTTTTCGCACTCGACTGGCGTGTGCGAGACGACCGAAAGAAGCTGCTTGTGGCTCCACACGTCGCATGCGAGCGGCGCCACGTTGAGATCGCCGACGATGATGGCGCGGGCGGTTGCTGCCGGTCGCAGCGTCTCGTCGGCATGCATCTCGTCGAGGAAAGCAAGCTTGTGCGCGAATTTCGCATTAAGCGACGGGTCGGGAATATCGCCGCCGGCCGGCACGTAGAAATTATGCAACGTGATCGGATCCTTGAGGCCGGCGTCCTCGCCCAGCGTGACGGCGATGTGCCGGCAATCGCTCTTGCCGCAATAATCGCGGATCGTTTTCGACTCGAACGGCCGTCGCGAGAGCACGACCACGCCGTGATAGCCCTTCTGACCGTTGAGCGCGGCGTGCTCGTAGCCGAGCCGCCGGAACCGCTTCATCGGAAAAGCATTGTCCGGGCACTTCGTTTCCTGCAAACATAGAACATCGGGACGGACCGCCTTGATGAATTTGGCGACCAGATCGATGCGATAGCGCACCGAATTGATGTTCCAGGTCGTGACCGTGATTTGCATGTCGGATGAGCGCGAATGCACCGTGGTTTTATATGCGCAAGCAGACGCCCAGGCACAAGGCGTTTGTCGCCGGAATAGCGTTATCCTGCACCAACCGGTCGGGAGACGCGGATGCTAAGCCGGTCGCCGCAGCCGCAAGTTGTGATCGTCGGAGCCGGCTTCGGCGGGCTGCAAGCCGCCAAAGCGCTGGCCAAGGCGCCGGTCGATATCGCCCTCATCGATACCTATAACCACCATTGCTTTCAGCCGCTGCTCTACCAGGTCGCGACCGCGGCGCTGTCACCCGCCGACGTCGCCTGGCCGATCCGCGCCATTATGCGCGCGCAGAAGAATGTGCGGGTGATCATGGCGCGGGTCACCGGGATCGACGTGCAGGCGCGCCGCGTGCACACCAGCGAGATCGATCTGCCCTACGATTATCTGGTGCTCGCCACCGGCTCCACCCATTCCTATTTCGGCCACGACGACTGGGCGCCGTTCGCGCCCGGGCTCAAGCATATCGCCGACGCCACCGAAATCAGGCGGCGGTTCCTGCTCGCCTTCGAGCGGGCGGAGGTGGTCGAGGATGAGGCCGAACGTGCGCGGCTTCTTACCTTCGTCATTGTCGGCGGCGGCGCCACCGGGGTGGAGATGGCCGGCGCGATCGCCGAAGTGGCGCGGCGGACCTTGCGGCACGATTTTCGCCGCATCGATCCGCGCAAGTCGCGCATTATTCTCCTTGAAGCCGGGCCGCGCCTGTTGCCGTCGTTTCCCGAGCACCTGTCGGACTACGCCACGCGCTCGTTGCAAAAAATGGGCGTCGAAGTCGAACTCAACCGAACCGTCACCGGCTGCGACGCGCAGGGCGTTTCGCTCGGCGGCGATGGCGGCGACCGCATCGAGGCGGCTACCCTGGTGTGGGCGGCCGGCGTCGTCGCCTCACCGGCCGCGCTTTGGATCGGCGCCGAACATGACCGCGCCGGGCGCGTCACAGTGAATGCCGATCTGTCGGTCTCCGGGCGGCCGGAGATTTTCGCCGTCGGCGACACCGCGAGCATCTACGACCCGGACGGCAAACCGGTGCCGGGCATCGCGCCGGCGGCCAAACAGATGGGCAGCTATGCCGGCAAACTGATCGCCGCGCGTGTGCTCGGCCAAACCGCTCCGGCGCCATTCGCCTATCGCCACCTCGGCGAACTCGCCACCATCGGCCGCAAATCCGCCGTGGTAAAACTCGGCTTCTTTCAGCTCACCGGCTTTTTGGGCTGGCTGTTCTGGAGCGCGATACACATTTATTTTTTGATCGGATTGCGCAACCGCTTCGTGGTCGCGATCAACTGGCTATGGAGCTACATGACGTTCCAGCGCGGCGCCCGCTTGATCGGCGTGGCGCGTCAGTGATTTTTATCCTCCCCCGCAGGCGCGGGAGAGAAAATCCTATTTGATGCTGCTCTGATAGTTGATCACGAACAGGTTCGGATCGGGCTTCTTCGCGGTGTCGAGATTGAACACCGCGACGGTGGTATCGAGTCCTTGCGGATCGGTCACCGTCCATTGCTTGAGCGCCAGCGTCTTGGCGTCGAACATGATCATCAGCCGGTTGGTGCCGACCAAGACTTGAGTTTCTTCGATCACCACGGTGACGAAGGTATCGTCGACCGAGACGCTGATCACATCGGCGTCCCGCAACAGATCGATGCGGGCGGCAAGCAAGTAGCGCAGCGGCGTCTGCGACAGCGGATAGAAATCGTTGGTTTCAAGCGCGCGGTCGCGCACCACGACCGACGAACCGTCGGCGATGATGTCGATCGGGCTGGGAGGATTATATTGGAAGCGGACCTTGCCTGGCTTCTGGATCCAGAATGTGCCGTCGAGGCGGTGGCCGTCGGGACCGATCTGCACGAAATTACCGACCAAAGTCTGCACGCTGGTGAGGTACACGCTGATCCGGTCGAGCAGCGAGCGTTGCTTGTCGTCGAAAGCAGTAGCCCGGCTCGCGTTGCTCTTGCCGCCCAACAATGAGAACGGGAAAAACCCTTTATTGCCGGGTGCGGCTGCCGGTCCGGGCATGACCGGTACGGGAGCGACGGCGGCAGGTGGCGGAGCGGAGCTGGCTTTGCCGCGCGGCGCGGGCGTCGGCAACGGCACGTTTTCTGCGGCGGCGGATATGGCAAACGGCACCATGCACGCCATGGTCAGCAAAACCGCCCGCGCCCGCCGTCCCAACATCATTCACTCCATGCTTTCCGCGTTCAGACTCGTCCGCAGCCTTCAATCAAGTCATTACCGCCGCGATATGGCTAATTCACGGCTTCCCGATTAAACGCCGATCGATTGATTCTCAATAGCGATCGTCTTCGACTGCTTCGACAAGAATTTCGCGCTTGCCCGCATGGTTTGCTTGTCCGACGATCCCTTCGGCTTCCATTCGCTCCATCAGCGAGGCGGCGCGGTTGTAGCCGATTTGCAGCCGACGCTGAATGTAACTGGTCGAGGCTTTGCGGTCGCGGGTCACCACCTGCACGGCCTGCTGAAACAGATCGCCGCCATCGGAGGCGCCCATCGACGTCGAATCGAACACCGCCTGGCCGTCTTCCTCCGGATCCTCGGCGGTGACCGCTTCGAGATATTCCGGCACGCCCTGCGTTTTCAGATGCCGAACCGCCTTCTCGACCTCGCCGTCGGAGACGAACGGGCCATGCACGCGGCTGATGCGCCCGCCGCCGGCCATGTAGAGCATGTCGCCTTGGCCGAGCAACTGCTCGGCGCCTTGTTCGCCCAGAATGGTACGGCTGTCGATCTTCGAGGTGACCTGGAAGGAAATTCGGGTCGGAAAGTTCGCCTTGATCGTGCCGGTGATGACATCGACCGAAGGCCGTTGCGTCGCCAGGATGACATGCAAGCCGGCGGCGCGCGCCATTTGCGCGAGGCGCTGCACCGCGCCCTCGATATCCTTGCCGGCCACCATCATCAGGTCGGCCATCTCGTCAACGATGACGACGATGTAAGGCAGCGGTTCGAGATCGAGTTCCTCTTTTTCGTAGATCGCCTCGCCGGTATCGCGGTTGTAACCGGTGTGGACGGTACGCGAGAGCTTCTCGCCTTTGGCGTTCGCCTCGACCACGCGCGCGTTGTAGCCGTCGATATTACGCACGCCGAGCTTCGACATTTTCTTGTAACGCTCTTCCATCTCGCGCACCGCCCATTTGAGCGCGACCACGGCTTTTTTCGGATCGGTCACGACCGGCGTGAGCAGATGCGGAATGCCGTCATAGACGGAAAGCTCGAGCATTTTCGGATCGACCATGATCAGCCGGCACTGGTCGGGCTGCAGCCGATACAGCAAGCTCAGGATCATGGTGTTGATCGCCACCGACTTGCCCGAGCCGGTGGTGCCGGCAATGAGCAAATGCGGCATCCGCGCCAGATCGACCAGGACGGGTTCGCCGCCGATCGCCTTGCCGAGGCAGAGCGGCAGGCGCGCGGTGCTCTCGGCGTATTCGTGCGAAGCGAGCAGTTCGCGCAAATAGACCTTTTCGCGGTTCGGATTCGGCAGTTCGATGCCGATGGCGTTTCTGCCCGACACCACCGCAACGCGGGCGGACAGCGCACTCATCGAGCGGGCGATGTCGTCGGCGAGGCTGATCACGCGCGAGGATTTGATGCCGGGCGCCGGCTCGAGTTCGTAGAGGGTGACCACCGGTCCCGGTCGTGCGTTGATAATCTCGCCGCGCACGCCGAAATCCGCCAGCACGCTTTCCAGCGCGGTGGCGTTTTCCTGCAGCATGTCGCTGCTGACCGTGGCGCGGCCGACCTTGCTCGGCTGCGCCAGCAATTCGAGCGGCGGCAGGACGTATCCGCCGCTGGAACGGCGCGGCTTGGGCGGACGCGGCTTGCGTTCGGCGCGGGGTGCGGGAGCGCCCGCCAGTTCGTCATCAGCCTCCTCGGCAATCCGATGATCCGGCCGGCCGTCGAAACGCGGCTCGACCCGGCGCGCCGCCGGCACCGCCGTACGCTGCGCCACCTTCGATCGCCCGGCACGGCGGAACATCAACGCCAGGCGGGTGCGGAAGCTCAAGACAACGTGCATCAGACGGCCGAGCGAGACCCACCGGCCGTCGTCATCATCGCTTACTTTGCGCGTTCCGACATCGTCGTCGTCGTCGGAGCCGACCAGGACCAATCCGGCGGTGCCGACAAAGGTGACAAGCGCCGCGATACCGAGCGCGATCGATGCCGCCATCCGGTAAGTCCCGGCCAGCGGAATGCCGAACAAGACCGTGGGCAAGCGCAGCATGGCATCGCCGACTACGCCGCCGAGCCCGGACGGCAGCGGCCAATGGGTGCCGCGCGGCAGCGACGACGCGAACGCCGCCGCCAAAACCGCACCGAACAACCACAGCACCAGCCGCAAACGTTCGCGCCGCAACGGCCGATGGCCGAGCAGCCGGTAGCCCCATATGCCGACCGGCAGGATAAGCGCCAGCGCGCCGAGGCCGACGAGCTGCATCAACAAATCGGCTGCGGCGGCGCCGGGCCGGCCGAGCAGATTGTGCACCGGCGCATCGGTCGCATGGCTGAGCGATGGATCGTTGACCGACCAGGTGGCGAGCGCCAGCGCCGCCAGCATGGCGAAGCTGATCAACGCCACGCCGCCAAACTCGCGCAACCGCCGGCGCACGATCGCCCCGAGCTGGCCGGAGAGAAACGCCATACCGTCGAGACTGCGGTCGATCATCGACATCGCGTTGGGCCTGCCTCGTCATTGCGAGGAGCCAACGGGTCCGGCCCGAAGTGGCCGGCCCGATGACAGGCTCCGCGACGAAGCAATCCAGAACGTACAACTGGATTGCTTCGCTTCGCTCGCAATGACGGCTCAACATTTCGTTGCGCCAACATCTTCACCTCAACCCAGCACCGCGACCAGGCGATGAAGCGCCTCGGCGGTGATCTCCTTGTTCTGCACCATGGCGACGCGGATATAGTCGGCGCCGGGATTGCTGCCGTCGGCCTGTTCGTGCGCGAGGTAGCGGCCGGGAACAACGCGGACGCCGGCTTGCCGCCATAACGCCAACGTCGCCGCTTCGCTGCCGCCCTGCGCCGCGACGTTGAGCCAGAGGAAAAATCCGCCGGGCGGCCGGCGGTATTGGTAACGGTCGCCGACGATCTGATCGGCGAGATCGAATTTCTCCCGATAGAGCCGCCGATTTTCCTCGACGTGCGTCTCATCGTTATAGGCGGCAATGGCGACGTACTGCGCCGGGATCGCCACCTGCGGCGCGGCGACGTTGCGCAATTCGAGAAAGGCGCCGAGGAAGCGGCGGTCGCCGGCGGCAAAGCCGACGCGCAGGCCGGGCAGGCTCGAGCGCTTCGATAGCGAATGAAAGACGACGGCGTTGGCGAAATCCGGCGCGGCGGCTTCCAGCATTCCCGGCGGCGGCCGGTCGCTGTAGATTTCGCAATAACATTCGTCGCAGAACACCAGGAAGCCGTGCCGGCGCGCCAGCGCGGCAAGCTTACCAAGGTAAGCGCGGTCGGCGACTGCCCCCTGCGGATTCGACGGCGAGGCGATGTAGCAGGCAACGACGCGACCGAGCACGTCGTCGGTGAGCGTGCTCAAGTCCGGCAAAAAGCCGGATGCCGCGGTCGCCGGCAGATAGATCGGCTCGCATTCGGCGGCGATCGCGCCGGCGGAATAGGCGGCGTAGAACGGATTGGGCAGCAGCACGGCTGGGCGACCGGGGCGCGGCTTCACCCATTTCTTCGCGGCAAGCGCGGCAAGGAAGAGTCCCTCGCGCGTGCCGTTAAGCACCAGCACTTCCGAAGCCGGATCGACCGGACGCTCGAGCGCGAAGCGGCGGTTGAGCCATTTGGCCGCCGCTTCGCCGAATGCCTCGAGGCCTTTATTCATCGGATAGCGGCCGAACTCCTCGACATGGGCGGCAATCACCGGGCCGACGAAAGGAGGAATCGGATGCTGCGGTTCGCCGACAGCCATGCTGATCGCCGGCTTGCCTGGCGGAATATCGCCAAGCAATTCGCGCAGCCGCACGAAAGGCGAGCGCGTGTCAGGCGCGCGAACCGGCGAAAGGGGAGCCTGGCGGGTCATCCTGTACATCAATCAACAGCGGGGCCGCCCGCATCACTGACGCGGAGCATAGGTGCGGCGAGGTTAAGACCCGATTAACCAATCGGTTTCCCGCCGCCTTTGCGCGACCGGTCCCGGCCCGCGGATGCCGCGCTCAGCGCGGCGGCCGGGTGGCGAGCCAAACTTTCATATACCGGTAGTAGCTGCCTTCGGCGTTGGCGACCGACAGCAGGAAGCCTTCCGCACCGTCGAGGAAGCCGGCGCGCAGCACATAAGTCCGCACGAACGAAAAGAGTCCATGGCCGATGCCGGTCAGGAATGACACCCTTCGCCCCGAAGCGATCAGCGCCGCCGCACTGGCTGTCGAATAGCGGTCCATGCGCGACAACGCGTCTTCGAGCTTCAGTACCGGGTGATGAATCAGCGGCTGGCGCAGTCGTTTGACGCTGCCGCGGCAAATCACCCGTTCATGCACGATGACGTCGTCAAAGGCGGCCTTGCCGCGCCGAAACAGGCGCAGCACATAATCCGGGTACCAGCCGGAATGGCGCATCGGCCGGCCGCAAAAGCTCGACAGCCGCGGGAATTCCCAACCATCGGCCGAATCTTCGGCGATCGCATTTTTGATGGCGGCCGCAAGCTCGCTGCTCACCCGCTCGTCGGCATCGACGGTGAGGACCCAGGTCCCGGTGGCCAACGAGAGCGCGTAGTTCTTTTGCGGCCCGAAGCCGTGCCACTCATGCTGCTCGACGCGAGCCCCTTTTTGTCGCGCGTTATCGACAGTCGAATCGTTGCTGCCGCAATCGACCACGATGATCTCGTCGCAGAATGCAAGCGTATCGAGGCAGGCGCCGATATTGCCGGCCTCGTTTCGCGTAATGACGATGGCGCTGAGCTGCGGCATAAACTGTGTTCCCCGGTCGGGCCACTCACGCCCGGCACTTTTTGCACCGCGGATGCAAGGTCGCAAGTGCGGCCGACAGAGTGCGGCGGACAAAGTGCTTGGTTTCCGAGATTGACAGAGGCATTCCGGCGGCCATGCTGGCGCGCCGCAGCGGGCGACCAGGTCAACGAAGCATGCGAACTGTTTTTCCCGACACCGCCGAAGAAGCGCTCAAAGCTGAATTCTTTGCTGCCGCGCGAAGCGGATTTTTCGTCGAAGTCGGCGCCAACGACCCGCGGCGCGGCTCGCAGACTTGGCCGCTCGAACAGATCGGCTGGACCGGGATTTTGGTCGAACCGCAGCCGGACCTCGCGGCGCAATTGCGGCAACGGCGGACAGCGCGCGTCGTCGCGGCGGCATGTTCGTCGCCGAAAAATGCCGGCGGCGCGATGACGCTTTATCTCTCCGGGCCGCATTCTTCGCTCCGCCCCGAACTCGCCGTCGCGCGTTCCATCGCGCACGGGACCATCGACGTTCCGACGCGGACGCTCGACGACATCCTGACCGAAGCCGGAGCGCCCACGCCGATCGATTTCGTTTCGATCGACGTGGAAGGCCACGAGGTCGAGGTCTTGCGCGGTTTCGATATCCTGCGGTGGCAGCCACGGCTGATCTTGGTGGAAGATCATGTAACCAACCTCGCAACGCATCGATACTTGTCCGGCGCCGGCTACCGCTTGATCCGGCGCACCGGATTGAACGGCTGGTACGTTCCGGCAAGCAAAGCATCGCCGGTCGGCGTGCTGGGAGCCTGGCAGATCGCGCGCAAATACTATCTTGCGTTGCCGTTTCGCATCCTGCGTGAACGCAAACGGCGATTGCAGGTTCGATTCAGCCGACCCCGTTACGCGCCTGGCGCCGCTGATCGTTCTCCGGTGGGCGACACCGATCTTATTTCGGTGATCGTCTCGACCTACAATCGCGAAGATGCGCTCGATGCGGCATTACGGGCGCTTGCGGCGCAGTCCGACCGCAATTTCGAGATCATCGTTGCGGATGACGGCTCCCGGCCGCAGACCGCGCGCGTTGTCGAGCATTGGGCCGCGCGCGTTCCGTTTGCGATCAAACACGTCCGTCACGAGCATGCCGGTTTTCGCGGCGGCGAAATACGCAATCGCGGCATTCGCGCCAGCGCGGGAAAGTATTGTGTGTTCATCGACGGCGACTGCCTCGCGCGCGCCGATTTCATCACCCGCCACCGCGCGCTGGCGGAGCCGGGATGGTGGGTGCCCGGCAACCGCATCCTACTGGGGCCTGAATTCACCCGGGCGGCGCTGGCGGCCGGAACGCCGGTCGAATCCTGGAGCTTGGCCGCCCTTGTGCGTGAGCGGTTGCGCGGAAGGGTCAATCGGCTGCTGCCGGCGCTGCGCCTACCGCTCGGTCCGTTGCGCAAGCTCAATCCGCATACCTGGGAGGGCGCGCAAACCTGCAACCTAGCGGTCGCGCGCGGCGATCTCGACCGGATCGACGGTTTCGACGGCAGCTATGTCGGCTGGGGCTTGGAGGATTCCGACCTGGTCGCGCGCCTTCTCCATGCCGGCGTACGGCGCAAAGATGGCCGCTTCGCAACCGGCGTCCTGCATCTGTGGCACGCGCACAACGACCGGTCGCAATTGAGCGTCAACCAGGCAAAGCTTGAGGCCACTCTTGCGGAAAATCGCGTGCTGCCGTCACGCGGCCTGTCCGCCCTCGCGCGCGAGGCGAGCTGAACGCGGCCCGGAAGCCGGTCGCCTTCGCCGCTGAAGTGATAGGACGAACGAGAACGCACAACGTCGGAGTCAAGCGGTTTTCGACCGTTAAGCGGCGGCGCGACGAAGACCCGCATTGTCGCAGCCGTCCATTCGCTTGTGACGTTTCCCGCTTTCGACCTAATATGGGAATGCAATCACCTCAAACGTCATACGAACATAGCCAAAAAACTGGGAGGAATTCTGATGTTCAAACCTATGCTTACGGCCTTCGCCGCAGTCGTGGTAACGGCCGGGGGGGCGATGACGCAGGCAGCATCGGCTCAAGACATAAAAGTCGGCTTGGTGCTGCCTTATACCGGCATCGGCGCCGAACTGGCCCAACAGATCGAGCGCGGCATGGAGCTTTATCTCAAGCTCAACGTCGACGCGGTCAAACCGTACAAGATTACGTTCATCAAGCGCGACTCCAAGGCGCCGAACGGGGCCGAAGCCAAGATCGCGGTGCAGGAATTGCTCACGCAGGAGAAGGTCGACGCGCTCGCGGGCTTCGTCTACTCGCCCGACGCCATCGGCTCGGCGCCGCTGATTGCCGCCGGCAACAAGCTCGCGGTGATCGAAAACGCCGGCACCGCCTTCATCACCAATCTGGCGCCGGAATTCGTGCGCACGTCTTTCACGATGTGGCAGTCCGGTTACGCCATGGGCGAGGCGGCGGTAAAGGTTCTACATGCCAAGACGGCGGTCGTGGCCTACACCGACTACCCGCCCGGCAAGGACAGCTATCAGGCATTCAAGACCGCGTTCGAAGCGAACGGCGGCAAGGTGCTCGACGCCATTCCGGCCGGTGGACCGGGCCAGGTGCCTGACTTCACGCCGTTCTTCCAGCGTGCCAAGGATGAAAAGCCGGACGTGCTTTACGTGTTCGTGCCGGCCGGCGATCACGCCACCGCTGCGGCGAAGACTTACGCCGCGCTCGGCATGCGCGAAGCCGGCATCAAGCTGATCGGCCCCGGCGACATTACCCAAGACATCAAACTGCAGGGCATGGGGCAGGCCGCCGTCGGCCTGATCACCATGCACCACTACAATGCCGACCTGAACAACCCGGAGAACAAGCGCTTCGTCGCCGCGTGGAAGAAGGAATACGGCGCGGACTCGACGCCCGACTTCATGGCGGTCGGCGGTTATGACGGCATGGCTGCCATCGTGCACGCGGCACACGCCACTAAAGGCAAGATGGACGGCGCCGAAGCGGTCAAGTCGCTCGAGGGCTGGAAGTTCAACAGTCCGCAAGGGCCGATCATGATCGATCCGGCGACCCGCGACATCGTCATGAACGAATATCTCGACGAGGTCGTGAAAGGCTCCGACGGCAAGCTGCACATGAAGGTCATCGGCGAGACCAAAGCCGTGAAGGACCAGTGCAAGGAACTCGGCATCGGCCGCTGCAAGCAATAACGGCGCGAACCGCGGCAGCGTTTTTATCTCATCATTGCGCCAACCCCCGCCGTTTTGGGTGAGGGTTGGCGCTAGTGGAGCGGATTTAACATTCGCTACCCACCTAGCGGCAGCCTCGTGAAGCGAATGTCAAATCCAAAGCTCCACTAAGACTCATATTTGCTAGTGGTCCTTTTGATTCTAACATTCGCATGAGAAGCTGCCGAATGCGGATGCGAATGTTAGAATCGGACCACTAGC
>DATKRE010000095.1:0-3021 GCA_035532335.1 Xanthobacteraceae bacterium
TCAAATCCGCTCCACTAGGAATTGGCCCGGCGGGCCGCTATGGTGACGCCGCGTAAAATGGATTTCGAGCATGGCGGATAGCATCGTTCCCCACTTCCATAACGATCTTGGCGTCGCGGTGATCGACATCGGCGCCAAGGAGTTCATGTGCGTGGGCGCGCTGCCGCCAGCCGATCATCCGCACGTTTACTGCGACATGGGCGACGCCGGCGAATACGTCTGCCCGTATTGCTCGACGCTGTACCGCCACGACCCGACGCTCAAAGCCGACGCCGCGCGTCCGGCGGAGTGCGCCTTGCACGACGTCGCCGCCTGAACCATTCCGCGGAGGGCGTGTCCTGACGTCCACGCGTCCCGTCATCATCGCCGGCGCCGGTATCGGCGGGCTCACCACCGCGCTCGCACTGGCCCGCAGCGGTTTTCGCGTCGTCGTTCTGGAACAGGCCGAGCGGCTCGAGGAAACCGGCGCCGGCATCCAGCTGTCGCCGAATGCCGCGCGCACCCTCATTGAGCTCGGACTGGAGGAGAAACTGCGGGCGTCGGCGGTGGCGCCTACGGCTCTGCGCGTGCTTGCCGCCGCGAGCGGCCGGGAGATCGTGCGAATGCCATTGGGCGAGACTGCCGCGGCGCGCTACGGCGCGCCTTATTGGGCGATCCATCGTGGCGATTTGCAGGCCGCGCTCGCCGAGGCCGCGGTGCGGCAGCTCAACGTCACGCTCAAGCTTGGCATGCGCGTCGAAGACTTCGTCGCCCATCCCAACGGGGTCACCGTATCCGCCCGCTCCGGCGCGCACACGCTGGACGAACGCGGCTTGGCGCTGATCGGCGCCGACGGACTATGGTCGGCGGTACGCCGACGGCTCGGCCACCCCGAACCGCCGCGCGCTGCCGGCCGCGCCGCCTGGCGGGGTCTCGTCCCGGCACGCGAGGTTGCGCTGGAATTCCGCACGCCGCTCGTTCATCTGTGGCTCGGCCGCGACGCTCACCTCGTGCACTATCCGGTCAAATCGGGCGAGGCCATCAACATTGTCGTCATCACCGGCGATCGCTGGAACGCGCCCGGCTGGAGCGCGCCGGCAAGCCGCGCCGACCTTATTCCGCTCCTTGCGGCACAAAGCTGGGCACCGCAGGCGCGTGCGCTCGTCGCGCTGCCTGAAGCTTGGTTGAAATGGGCATTGTACGACCGGCCGCCGCTGCGGCACTGGTCGAAGGGACCGGTGGCGTTGCTCGGCGACGCCGCCCATCCGTCGTTGCCTTTTCTCGCGCAAGGCGCGGCCATGGCGATCGAAGACGCCGCAGTGGTCGCGCATTGCCTGGCGCAAAACCGCGACAATCCCGCCGCCGCGCTGCGAGCCTATTGCGCGGTTCGGCGCGCGCGCACGCGCGAGGTGGCGCGTCTCGCCGCACGCAACGGCACGATCTATCACCTCGCCGGCGCATCGGGTTTGGCGCGCAACATGGTCATGCGCAGCTTAGGCGGTGAGCGCCTGTTACGACGTTACGACTGGATTTACGGATGGCGCCCGCCGGCGGCGGCGTAAGCTCAAGATTTGTTCATAGGCATTTTTGTTGCGGCGTCCGTCGCCGCCTTGGTGAACGCTTCGCCGAGACTTTGCGATTGTTCGCCAAACTTTTGGAACTGGTCCTGCATGAATTCGGTTTGCATGCGCGCGAGGTCCTGAACGTCTTTTGTTTGGACGACGCGCTTTACGAATTCGTGCGTAGCCGCAAGATTGCTTTCGGCGTAACTTTTTACCTTCTCGCCGAAATCGTTGCCGCCGGTCGGATAGGACGAAATTGTTTTTAGAAGGAAACTGAAATATTCGTCGATCGCCCGCCGAGCTTGTTCCATTGTCTGCTCGGCCATCGCGCCGAAATCTCCGACTGGATTCTGTTTGTTCGCCATGCCGCTCTCCCGTGGCAAATTCACGCTTTTCTACAGTGATTATGATGGCTGCAAAGTGGTTGTGCAACGGTGCTGGCAGGCGAATTGAGGAATGGCGCGCTCGGAGAGATTCGAACTCCCGACCCTCAGATTCGAAGTCTGATGCTCTATCCAGCTGAGCTACGAGCGCACGGCGGCTGCCGAAGCTCACAATAAAGGCTTCGGAGTTCCGTTCAACACGGCTGAATTGGTGTTTTTTCAGCCGGTTGCATGCCGACACGGCATTGCCGCCATCCGCCTCAGCACGTGTTGGCAGGAACCTCCCTTTTTGCAGAACGTTGTCAAGTGCAGAACGTTGTCAAGTGAATGACTGCAAGGAGGACGTTCATGTCTGATTACCGCGATCCTTTGTACCGCGATCCTAATACTCCGCCGTACCGCGACCCCAACAACCCGACCGGCAACGTCGGTTTCGAGCCCGGCGGCAATCCCGGCAGGCGCAGTTGGGCCTGGATCGGAGGAGCGGCAATTGTGGTGATCTTGCTGGCGCTGGCGTTTGGCGTCCGACACGTGCCGAACGGCCGCGTCGCGACCAACACCGCCCCGGCGCCGGCAACAAGCCATCCGTTGGCGCCACCCGCCGTTATGCATCCAAATACGACGTCCCCGGCAATGGTTCCCCCGGCTCCGCCGGCCGCGCCAGCTTCGACGCCGAACCACTAAATCGGTGGATCATAACCAAGCGGTCCCGGCGTGACGCCGGGGCCGCCCTTTTTGCGTGGCACTCAACCGGGAACCACGGCTCTGCCGCACGCATTGTCGTGTGAGGAGCGGAGGACGACCATGCCCAACGCAAACACGGACAAATCGCACGAGCAAAAGTCTTTTATCGACCGGGAAACGGGGCTGACCACCGGCCTGCCCCCGCCAGAGAAGAACCAACCGGATCCGATGTTGCAGTTGACCGCCGGACGGATGGGCGCGGCCGGGATAACGCTAGTGGAGCGGATTTAACATTCGCTACCCACCTAGCGGCAGCCTCGTGAAGCGAATGTCAAATCCAAAGCTCCACTAAGACTCATATTTGCTAGTGGTCCTTTTGATTCCAACATTCGCATGAGAAGCTGCCGAATACG
>DATKRE010000096.1:0-3407 GCA_035532335.1 Xanthobacteraceae bacterium
CAAGCAACGCTGCCGAGCGCGGCGACCGTCAGCGCGTCCGCCGCGTCCCGGAAATGCCCCAAATCACACTCTCACGCCAAACCCGCCGAATCTCCCCGACACAATCTCGAACACTTACCCTCGGTGAGAAATCCGGGCTAAATATTTTTCGCAATCGATTGTAATATGGGCGCCGGCGCACGATTTGTTCTAATATCCGGTGCTCGGGCCACCGACCGATTCCACGCCGCGCCCGCCGCGATCCCACATTGCCAGGAGTCTCCGATGAAGCGCCTGATCGCGGCCGCCGCCAAGGGCGATCCCGATGCCGAATACAATCTCGGCGTCATGTACGACAACCGGATCGACGATCACGGCAATGCGGTCGATCCGACGGACGACAACGGCAATGCGATCGACAGCAATCGCGGTGAGGCCATGAAATGGTTGTCGCGGGCTGCCGAACACGGTCAGCCGCGCGCGCAGATGCGGCTGGCCGAGCTTTATGCCGATGGACCGGCCGCCGCCCGGAATTATGGCCGCTCTTGTCAGTGGTTCGTCTTGGCGATGACCGGCCTCAACGGCGTCCACCGGCAGCGCGCCCAGAACGGCTACGACAGCGCGAGCGCGCAGCTGACGACGACCGAAATCGCCGCGGCGCAACGGCGGGCGCGCGACTGGGAGCGGCGGCGGCGCAAGACGAACTCGGTGCGGGCGCTCGAGCCGATCCAAGCGACGCGATGACGCCGGAGCGATTCCAGGCTCTGGCGACCGGCGTGATGGTGGTAATGTTGGTGTTCACGGTGGCGGTTGCGGTCGTCGTGTTCGGCGTTTTCCATTGAGGGGACACATGATCGGCACGGTGACATCGTTCAGCACCAAGAAGCGGTATGGCTTCATCAAGCCGGAAGACGGCGGCACGGCGATCTTCGTCCATATCTCGGCAGTCGAGCGCGCCGGGATGAAGACGCTCATGGTCGGGCAGCGGCTCGTCTACGAGGTGACGTTCGACGAGGGCGAGCGGTCGATGACCATCATCGGCGTGGCGCCCTGACGCGGCTGGCAGTCGGCGCAGGAGGCGGCCATGGCGCGTGAAACCGAGATCGACCGGCTGGCGCGCGAGACGATCGAAGCCTACGGGCGCAGCGCCGGAATCATCGCCGACCAGCGCGCGGCGAGTTATATCGCGACCGGCGATCTCGGCCGGTCGCGTGCCTGGCTCGAAACCGCCGCGGCGATCCGCCGGCTCGGCACCGCGCATCCGGCGCGGTCCAGCTAGTCGCCCTCCGGCGTCTTGGGCGCGTTGTCGGGATACCACTGGCCCTTGCGCATGCGGCTGATCTTGATCGACCGGTAGAGTCCGGCGTTGCGGAACGGCTCGTTCGCGACGAAAGCCTCGGCGGCATCGCGATCTTTCACGTTGATCGCCGACACGCTGCCCACGCGCTTGCCGGCATCGTCGGTCAGCAGCGCGCCCGCCAAGACGATCACATGCTTGTGCCGGTCGAGATAGGCGAGGTGCTCGGGTGTCTTCGCCTGGCGGATGGCGGCTGCGGTGGCCTCGTTGTCCTCGGCATAGATGATGAACAGCATCGCGGTCCTTTCCCGAATCCGTTATCCTGCGCCGTCTTAAGTCAGTGCGCGGCCGCATGCCAGGATGGAACGACGCGCCTGCGGCGGAGTTTTGAACGAACGATGATCCTGCGGTAGCTGATCGCGGCGGCGTTCGTGGCGTCCCTTCCGGCCGGGCCGGCGGGTGCGCAGGCCGCGCGCACCCAATCCTTCAACATGACCATCGTCGGCCACAGCGACTTGGACGGCGTCGGCAAGGGCGGGGAGGGGCTGGCGCTGAAGCAGTATCCCGACGGCCGGCGCATCCTCTATCTCGCGCACGAATCGGCGCCGATGTGCTTCAGCGTCATCGACGTGACGCAACCCAAGCGGCCGAAGGTGATCAAGCAGGTTCCGGTCGAGGCCGATTACGTCCGCTGCAACTCGTTGGGACTGGCCGGCAACGTCATGGTCGTGGCGCACCAGACGCAGAAGGTTGGGCAACGATACGCCGGCATGGACGTCTACGACATCGCCGATCCGGCCGCGCCCCGGAAGCTGTCGCATTTCGACACGTCGGGTCCGCATTCGCGCGGCGCGCATTTCGTCTGGTTCGCCGACGGCCATTACGCCTATCTCTCGACCGGCGCCGCCGATTTCACGCCGGGCAATCCCAAGGACGATCAATTTTTGATGATCGTCGATGTCTCCGATCCGAAAAATCCGCACGAAGTCGGGCGTTGGTGGCTGCCCGGCACGCGCGACGGCGATGCCGCCCCGCCGCCGCGGGTCGCGCCGTTCGATACCGGCATCCGCATGCACTCGCTCGACATCTCGCCCGGGCGGCCCGATGGCGCCTATGTCGGCTGGATCGATGGCGGCTGGGTGATCCTCGATATTGCGGACAAGGCACATCCCAAGCTTGTGGTACGGCGTTCGTGGCAGGGGCTCGGTAACGGCTTCGCTCATACCGTGCTGCCAATACCGAGCCGTAATCTCGCGATCCAATCCGAGGAATCGATCAAGGCCAACTGCAAGGATTGGCCCAAACGCGACTGGGTGTGGGACATATCGGACGAGCGCAATCCTTATCCGCTGGCGGCGCTACCGCCACCCAAGGACTTCGCCGCGCTGTGCCGCGCCGGCGGCCGCTTCGGCGCGCATAACATCCAGATGAACCGGCCCATCGCCACGTCGCGAACCCTGACGCAGACCGTGGTCGGGAGCTTCTTCAATGGCGGCGTGCGCGCCTATTCGATTGCCGATCCGACGCATCCGGTAGAGATCGGCTGGATCGTTCCGGCCGCGCCGCCCGCCAACGCATCGCACGCCATCCAAATCAACGACGTTTATGTCGACGAGCATGGCCTGATCTATGCCAATGACCGCTTCACGGGCGGCCTTTACATCATCCGCTATACCGGCAAGGTGCCGCTCAGGTGAGCGCGCATGGTCTCGTGCTGTTCGGCATCGGCATTCCGGTCGCCGCGATGTTCGGCGCATCGTTGGCCGGGTTGGCGCACCGCCGTACGGCCAGCGCCTGCCTGCAACTTATCGGCGCCGCCGGCCTCCTCATGGTCGTGTTGACCCATATCACCGAAGCGCTGCACTGGCTGCCATGGATGGGCTGGGGCCAGGCGCATAGCGCCGGCCATTACCTCGATCTCGCCAGCGCCGTTGTCGGTCTCACCTTGCTGCCGGTCGGGTATTTAATGGGGAAGCTACGAGAACGGGCGATTAACAGGCTGCTGAAAAACGTTTTTGGACGCGAGAAGACGCAACATTGATTCGCATGGCGACCAGTTCACGCAAGAACGATTCGCGAGAGGGCTCTCGATGATTCTTATGTTGCGTGATTCGGCTTCGCATCAGAGTTT
>DATKRE010000097.1:0-15677 GCA_035532335.1 Xanthobacteraceae bacterium
GCGATTTCAAGCGATGAAAGTGGGAGAGGTTGCAGTTCGGGCGGACCGACACGGGCAAAATGCTCGCGGGCCAGGAGCGCGCGGCGCGCTTTCTCTTTTTGCGGTTCGATTCGGAAGTCGCCGTCGTCCACGCCATAAATAAAAAGGTCTCCCGTGACGGGATTTTTGAAAAGGTCACCGTAACGGCCCGTGCTGAACAACGCATCGACGCGACGTGCGATCCGGTACTCGGTTGAATTTACAATGGGCATGTTACGGGCTCCCCTTGATCCGTTGCAGATGGTGCGGGGGTGATATGGGAAATGCTTCCAGCCTTTTCACCTTGCTTAGGGCTCGTTCGGCATCCGATCCCCCGAATGGGACGGGTCCAACCGCGGGTTACGGTGTCGCGCCAGCCGCCCGGCATCAGGCGCCGCGACTTGATCGGGACAAATCCAAGAGCGCGCATTGTCGGAGCGATGCGGCGGCCGTTGCCGCTGGTCTTCGGGAGCCCAAGCAGATCGAGTAGCGCCACCGTGCTGACGGCCTCCATGCCACGCACAATAGCTTCCACCTTCTCCCGAAGAGGATCGGCGTTACGCGCAGCCTGCTCGGCTATCGCTTTTTTTAGCCGCTCGCAAAAAGACAACATGACGCTTTCCAATCGCGGCCATGCACTTTTCAGTGCATTTCAACCGGTCGATCCGTCCACAGATATTTCTAGCAGCGAACTCAGTACCAATGCTTAAAGCGTGGCTGACGCTTCGCGCTCAGGATGGCACGACGCCCTTTCAAGGTGTGACGCATGCGGAGCGGGAGGCGCGCACTCGGGGAAGCCGCGAATAGTCCAACAAAAATAATTGCGACCTTTTCAGCCCCGAGGCGCGGAGTAGCAGGGAATTCAGGCTGCGAAGTCCGTCAGCCTGACACACCCGAGAGGGGACCGTCAGGTGAAAAAGGCCTCTATTTTATTGATTTTGACAGATCCTGACGGACCCTGACGGGGGATACTAGAGTTTGTCATACCAGCTATTGGTACGCCCCCCCGGGGCGCGCCACCGCGGCTACATCACACGATAAGCCTCCATAAAATCCACTGTCGGGTGTGTCAGTCCGTCAGGGCCATGAGTTCACTCGAACCCAGTGGAAACGGACGGAGGTGGCGGTCCCGTAATGCCGAGTGCAGCATCGCATAACTGCCGGGCAATCTCGAAAGGCATCTGGCCTGAGGGCCCCGCTGGATGCTGTCCAATGGACGATCCGTAGATAGAACGGATGTACCCGCGCACCGGCTTGCCATCTATCGTGACCCTGCCACCTTTATTGCGGGTCCAACCGAGGCGCTCCATAGCATGAGCGAGACGCTGCCCGTGGGCGGAGGTTTGCTGTGCCCTTGGAATTTCTAGCACATGCTCAAGCAGGTCTGCGCTAGCGACGCGTTCATATCCGTCGCCTGACTTGTGAAGGACGAGCGGTCCTAAACTGGTGAGCACGTCCTCCCATGGGTCCGTAACGCGGCGCTGCTCCTGGGCCTCGCGCGCGTCGCTCCACAGCGACGGATCGAGAGAGATGCTTGCGCCAGCCGCTTCGTACGTCGCGGCCTCCCCTAGTAATTGCTGACGGTCCCGCATTAGCGCCCCGATATCTATCTTGCCCGTTTCGAGCGGCCAGAAACGTCGGTTACCAGTCTGACTTAGCAGGTATTCTTTGTTGTTGGTCGTGCCCCATTCGATAGAACGGCGCGGCCGATCTTCGCGGACACGTCCATACGCGGGTCGTGCACGGTCAATTTGCCGGCTTGCAAACGCCTTGATCTGTTCCACTTCAGCGCGTCTCATGCCGGCTAGATCGGCGTTCTCGTGCATCCATACGCCGTCAAGCTGCTCCTGAACCTCTTTGTCCTTCGCACCGAGGATTGATTGATCGCTGAAATTTGCGTCACCAGCGAGAACCCTGATTGCAGTAGATTTGTTGGTACCTTCGACGCCTTCCAGAACGGTGATGGTGTCGAACTTGCATCCCGGGTTTCTCGCTCGATGACATGCTGCAATAAGCGTCGCTCGGCCGATTGCCCGATTGAATTTCGTATCGGAGCACCCGAGATACCTAATTACCCACGTGTCAAGGCGTTTCACCCCGTCCCACCTGCTTTGGTAATCATCCAAAATGTCGAGCACAGGATCATAAGCGTTAGTGAATGCAATCTCTTTGATGGCGGCGAGCGTGTTGGCGTCGCCACAGTCAATTCGGTATGTATTGTTGACCAAACTTCGGATGGCACTTGCCGTGTCATCCGTGAGCAAGCCTTCGTGAATTGTTTTGCTGTCGCCGTTGTAGGTGACATTGATCCGACGGTGGAACAGATCATAGCTGATCTTGATACCGAGGGCGCGGACCGCAATGACGGCATTGGCTAGGCTTGACCTTGGGTTGCCGTATTTGTCGAAATCCCGAAACGTCACGCCGGCCGTCGCCACTTGCGTCGGGCTATGTGACCGACTGATCGCTCGCTCGATTGCGCGCTGTTGGTCCTTCTGTTTGGCGATGTGTTGATTGCACGGAAGGTCGGCCGAGAGTGCTTCTGCGATTTGTTCCGGTGTATACTTGCCGTAAAATTTGAAAGCGGCGGCAATCGCGTGCGTCACGTCGGACCATGATCCGTAGCCTTTTTTGAGCATTCCAAGCTGGATTAAGTTCTCGTTCAACTCCCTCAAGTTACCGTCATGTCCGATGATATGCTTGAGCCTAGCCGGCGCATCGTCGGGTAGGTCGGCGACAGACTTCAGCCATCCGGGCCGCTTGACTTTGGACCAATCAATCGTGATTTTCGAGGCGCCGCCGGCCTTCGCTGCCTTATCGGGTTCAGCAACGTTCGCCAGCGCTTTGCGCACATCATCAACCTTTGTGACAGGTGCATGGTCGATCAAATTTAACGATGTGCATGGTGACGGCACGCGGCCGTCGTAGCGGTCCTTCCAATTCACTGAGCCCGGAACGCGCAAGATACGGTTAGGGTTGCGAACTACCGGATCGAAGCCTAAGGCCGTGTGCAGTTTGCCAACCAACGTCTCTGCCTCATCGGACTTAATTGGGTGATCCAGCTTGATCAGGAATTGCCAGCCGGCGCCGCTGCGCCATATAGCGGATGGTGCGATGCCGAGTGCCAGTAGTCCGGCATCAATCGCACTTTTAACTCGTAAGCCTTCATTCTCGTAATGCTTCGCGGCTTCAACCGGATCGTTACCGGTATATTTTTCGGCGTCGCAATCGCCCCATAGGTAAGGACATTCCAAAACGTGCTCTTTGGATGCTGTAGTAATCTTGCCTTTTTTGTGCGCCTTTGGGTCCGCCCATGCGGACGTGAGCGTCGATACATGAAAAAATAAGTGCTCGTGTTTGTCGTCGGCTTCTTTGGTGAGCGCTTGAAACTCTTCGCCGCTCGTGATGCTCCTGCCTTGCACGAAACCCAAAATGAAAGCATTCAGCCCGACGGCGCTGTAAAATTCGAGCGCCATTGCATGATCGAATTTCGGCGCATTCGGCCCATCCTGCGTGCCTGTCGGCCCGGTATTCGCAGTCGGCCCCGTGTTCCCCATGGGACCCGTTCCGCCGCCGCCATGCGTGGCCGTATTTCCCGTCGGTCCAGCGTTTCTCGTCGGGCCAGTGGCAGCTAGCGTAGCACCGCCGCCGTGCGCGCCTGTATTCCCGGTCGGTCCAATCGGGATAACGTTGTTTGCGCCGTTTGTTATCCTCGGTGCTACACCGCTGTCCTCGCCGGTAGGGTTAGACTTCAGTTGCGGGCGACTATTTCCCAGGTTCGCAAAGTACTCGCTTCGTTTGCGCCCGGCCTCCATTTCCTCGGCCGTACTCATGTCACGCGCTCCCGCGTTCGCGCGCGTCTGGCGCGTTGTCGCCGTCCTCGCCGGCGCCCAACTCGGATCGTTCAACACGGTTTGATGGCAGGGCGGTGTCCGAAGTAGAACGCATCGGCGCACTCAGCTTCGACGTGACCCATTCATCAAGATCAGGCATCAAATAGAGCGGAAACCGACCGGCGCGCCGGAAAATCGGCCCACCGCCAACTACTGCGTATTTGGCGAGCGTGCTGGGAGCGCGGTTCACGCCCCAAGTCTCCTCTAGGTATTGAGAAGCCGCCTTCCGGCGCAAAAACTTATGGGTACTCATGGGCGTCACCCTTCTAGAAATGGCCGGTTATCGCCGGCTGGTGACGCGAGTATCTCATATGGGTCCGGAAGGCGGTCACACGAGCCAAGGCTCGTGTGACGATCACCTCATCAATCCAGAAGCGGCCCTAATTTTAGTGCGGCATGAATGTCGCGCCGAACCTGCGGTTCACTCGCCTCGATGCCAAATTCGTCGAGTTGTTTAACAATCTCCATGACTGTCGCTAGGGCCGTCGGGTCCTTCCGATATTTTTTGTCCACGACGTAACGCAGCAACAAGTTGACATGAGCTTCGCGGTATTTGGCTTTCTCCTTTGCGGCCCCTATACTCCTCCTCCCCCTGACACGCTGTTGTAGTAAATAGTTGGCGGCCAAAATCGCCAACACCAAACGCTCTTCGGGGGAATAGAATGGGATTGCTCGTGGTTGAAGTGTGCGCTCTAGAAGTTTTTCGGCTGCACGAATTTCGGGCTGCGTGAGTACGGCCTTTGCGTCTTTCGCGCTCATGCCGGGCTTCGCAGCGAGGCGATCCCGTCTTAGCCACTCTCGAAACCATTTAGGCGCGTCAGCCATCATCTGTAATGCCTCGACGCACCGCTTTTAGCAGGTTCAGTGCGTGCCGGTTCCCCTTCGTAGCGGGAGAATCTCGGCGTCGGCTTTCCCGTCAAGTGCCGATGCTATGCGCGTCGCCACGCGGTCGGCCGCAGCAACTAGTGCTGAATCAGGAACGTGCGCGTAGCGCGCCGTCACACCGGGAACGGAGTGCCCAAGCAAACCGGCAATAGTCAACTCGGAAAATCCCATCTCGGCTGCGGTCGCGGCAAAAGTGTGCCGCAGCACGTGCACCGTCACGCCTTCCAACCCGGCATTTGCGCAGATGCGCTCCAATACCTTCGGAAGGCCGACAAAGTGACCGTCTCCATGGGTCGCGGGAAACACCCAAGGACAAACATCGCGGACCGGCTGGGCCTCAAGCAGTTTCACGGCATCGGCACCTATCGGCCGGAGTTGTTCGCCGCTCTTGGTGTCCTCGAAGCGGATGCAACGTGCGCGACCGTCAACCCATGCACGGGGAAGATTAAGGGCCTCCATGCGGCGCAACCCCGTCAACAATAACAGGCGGATGGCTGCTAGGGCGGTTGTGTTCTCTCCTGCCGTTTCGGCCTCCCGCATCGTCTCTCCGAGTTTCGTTATCTCCTCATGCGTCAGGAATCGCCGTTGCCTTCCGTCAGGCGGCTTCTTCAACCCGCGTGCTGGGTTATCCGTGATCAGCTTCAGGCGCTTGGCGTATTCGAGGATGGTTACCGTCATCCCCAATGTGCGGGCTGCGACGCCGGTACCGCCCTTTGCGACGCCTCCGCGCCCTTCTTTCTTGCGTGGCTTGGCCGTCTTGCCAGCGATGATTTGCGTTTTCATCCGCTCTATATCAGCCGCCGTTAGGCTTCGGACGGTGAAGCGGCCAATCAGCGGCTTGACGTGCGTTTCGATTCGGCTCTTGTCCATCGCCAAGGTGGACGCCTTTATACGGCTCTTGGCGTCGGCAAGGTACAAGTCGCACAAATCCGAAACCGAGATAGCCCCTCGCAAGGCGTGACGCTCGGCCGAAGGATCGCCGCCCTTAGTCGCGGCCTTGAGAGCATCACCAGCTAGGGTCCGGGCGTCATTCGGCGTCAGAGTGCCCACCTTGCCGATCACGAGGCGGCGGGTCCGCCCTTCCTTATTCCGGTACTGAACGAGATAGGAGGCGGCGCCGCTCGGCTTGATCCGGATGCCGAAGCCTTTCAACGCACCGTCACCACCATCCCAAAGGAAGAACTCCTTGCCGCCGCGATGCGGACCAAGGGAGTCAACAACTCGCTTAGTGATCTTTGGCATGGGCGATTCTGTCTCTGCTTCCCCCGGTTGCTGACGCCGTTCGGGGAAGCATAGGGGAAGCTTGGGGAAGCAAACGGGGGCAACGTCAGTCAATGACCATAACTCTTGGCGAAATCAAAAAACACCTATATTTCAATATGTAGTAAACGCCGGTAAATTCGGGGAAGTATGGGAAAATAAGGTACCTTAACCTTGCCAAGGTTGGGGTCGAGGGTTCGAATCCCTTCGCCCGCTCCAAAAACGAAATCAAGCGCTTAGACCATCTTTCGCCGACCAGTTCTTCACCTGGAAATCTCGGCCGGGTAGAGTTCGGGTAGAAACGATTTCCCTAAAATCGTTCGGGCCAGTTCGGAAAAGTATAAGCGACCGTGCTAGTGGTGCGGATTTAACATTCGCTACCCACCTAGCGGCAGCCTCGTGAAGCGAATGTCAAATCCAAAGCTCCACTAAGACTCATATTTGCTAGGGATCCTTTGATTCTTACATTCGCATGCAAAGCTGCCGAATCCGGATGCGAATGTTAGAATTGGACCGCTAGAGCGCGGCTGATGACGGAGAACCGACGACAGGACCGGGAATCATCACTATCATCCGCCCCCGGTTCACCCTCCTCGGTCATCGGCCTCATGCTCGCACGCCTCTCCATCCGCGACATCGTTTTGATCGATCGTCTGGACATCGACTTTGGCTCTGGCCTTGCCGTGCTCACCGGCGAGACCGGCGCCGGCAAATCGATCCTGCTGGACGCGTTCGCGCTTACACTCGGGGCGCGGGGCGAGGCGGCGTTGGTGCGCGAGGGCGCCGAGCAGGGGCAGGTTACCGCCGGGTTCGAAATCGGCAAAGATCATCCGGCGTGGCGTCTGCTTGCCGACAACGACCTTGCGGCCGAAGACGAACTGATCTTGCGCCGCGTGCAGTTCGCCGACGGCCGCACGCGCGCTTTCGTCAACGACCAGCCGGTGAGCGTGCAGGTTTTGCGCGCGCTCGGCGCCGCGCTGGTGGAAATCCACGGACAGCACGACGAGCGCGCCTTTGTCGAGGCGGCGACCCATCGTGCGTTGCTCGACGCGTTCGGCAGCCTGGAGGATCGGGCCGCCGAAGTGCGCCGATTGTGGAATGAGCGGCGTACCCACGAAGCCGCGGTGGAAGCGCATCGCGCCGAGGTCGAACGGGCGCGGCGCGAAGCCGATTGGTTGCGCCATGCCGTCGATGAGCTTGGCCGGCTAGCGCCGCAAACCGGCGAGGAAACCGCGCTGGCAGAGCGGCGGGCCGCCATGATGCAGGCGGAAAAGTCCGCCGAGGATCTGCGCGCGACGCACGAGACGCTCAGCGGTGCCCAATCGCCGGTGCCCTCGCTTGCCACCGCCGTACGGCGACTGGAGCGGCGCGCCGCCCAGGCGCCGGCGTTGATCGAGCCGGTGGCGAAGGCGATCGATGCCGCCTTGACCGCGCTCGAGGAGGCACGCACCCACCTCGAACATGCGCTGCGCGTGGCGGACTACGATCCGGCTGAACTTGAGCGCATCGAGGAACGGTTGTTCGCGTTGCGCGCCGGCGGCCGAAAATACAACGTGCCGGTGGATGAACTCGCCGCATTGGCGCGCCGCTATGAAGCTGATCTGGGATTGATCGATGCCGGCGCGGAGCGGCTGGTCGCGTTGGAGGCGGAAGCGAAAGCTGCGGCGCTACGTTATCGGCGGGCGGCGGAGGCGCAGGCGGCCGAGCGGCGCCGCGCGGCCGCGGCCCTCGACAAAGCCGTCAACGCGGAACTCAAGCCACTGCGGCTCGAACGGGCGCAATTCTCCACGCAAATCGCGGCCGAAAGCGAAGGCCCCAACGGGTTCGACCGGGTCGAATTCTGGGTCCGCACCAATCCGGGTACGCGGCCGGGGCCGATGATGAAAGTTGCTTCCGGCGGCGAACTCGCCCGCTTCCTCTTGGCGCTCAAGGTGGTGCTCGCCGACCTGGGCTCGGCGCCCACTCTGATCTTCGACGAGATCGATACCGGCGTCGGCGGCGCCATTGCCGACGCCATCGGCGTACGACTGGCGCGGCTTGCCTCCGGTGTGCAGGTGATCGCCGTGACGCATGCGCCGCAAGTGGCGGCGCGCGCCGACCGCCACTATCTCATCAGCAAGGATGCGCTCGCCAAAGGCAAACGGGTCGCCACCCGTGTTGCCGAGCTTAAGGCCGAGCGCCGACGCGAGGAGATCGCCCGCATGCTCGCCGGCGCCGAAATCACCGCCGAAGCCCGCGCCGCGGCCGAGCGCCTGATTCGCGCCGCGGGATAATGTCCTGTCATGCCGCGGCGCGAGAAGAAGGCCGACACGTCGGTCGAGGAGCTGACGGAAAAGCAAGCCAGGGCTGAGCACGCGCGGCTTGAATCCGAAATCGCCGGTCACGATCGCCGCTATTATCAGGAAGACGCGCCGGCGGTCTCCGACGCCGACTATGACCGGCTCCGCCAGCGCTATGGCGCGATCGAGGCGCGGTTTCCGCAACTGCGAACGCTGGAGAGCCTGACGGGGCGCGTCGGCGCGGCGCCTTCGACGCGCTTCGCGAAAGTGCGGCACGCCGTGCCGGTGCTTTCGCTGGACAATGCTTTCGCCGACGAAGACGTCGTCGATTTCGTCGGCCGCATCCGTCGTTTCCTGCGCCTTGCCGAAGATGAGCCGATCGCGTTTTCCGCCGAGCCGAAGATTGACGGCCTGTCGCTGTCGCTCCGCTATGAAGGTGGCGAACTGGTCACTGGCGCGACGCGCGGCGATGGCAGCGAGGGCGAAGATGTCACCGCCAACGTGAAGACGCTGGAAGACGTGCCCAAGCGTCTGAAGGGCAAAGGCGTACCGGCAATCTGCGAGGTGCGCGGCGAAGTCTATATGACCAAGCGGGCGTTTCTCGAACTCAACCGCAAGCAGGCGGAAGCCGGTAAGCAACTCTATGTCAATCCGCGCAACACCGCGGCAGGATCGCTGCGGCAGCTTGATCCCACCATCACCGCCGCGCGGCCGCTCGGTTTTTTCGCTTATGCCTGGGGCGAGCTGAGCCAGGTGCCGGCGGACACCCAATCCGGCATGATCAAGTGGTTCGAGCATTGCGGCTTCAAGACCAATCCACTGACGAAAGTGTGCCGCTCGGTCGAGCAATTGCTCATCTTCCACCACGAAATCGAAACCCAGCGCTCGCATCTGGACTACGACATCGACGGCGTCGTCTACAAAGTCGATCGGCTCGACTGGCAGGAGCGCCTCGGTTTTGTCTCGCGTTCGCCCCGTTGGGCAGTCGCACATAAATTCCCCGCCGAGCGCGCCGTCACGGTGCTCAACGACATCGAGATCCAGGTCGGCCGCACCGGCGCGCTGACGCCGGTCGCCAAGCTCGAGCCGGTGACGGTGGGCGGCGTGGTTGTGCAGAACGCCACCTTGCACAACGAGGAAGAGATCAAGCGGCTCGACGTTCGCGTCGGCGATACGGTGACGATCCAGCGCGCCGGCGACGTCATCCCGCAGGTTCTCGGTGTGGTCGTGGATAAGCGCCCGCGCGGCAGCAAGCCTTATCAATTTCCGAAAAAGTGCCCGTGTCCGTTGCACACCGACGTGGTCCGCGAGGTCATCGCCGGCGGCGAGGAGGGTGCCCGCGGCCGTTGCACCGGCGAGTTCGCCTGTCCCTATCAGATACTCGGACATCTTCAGCACTTCGTGTCCCGTCGGGCCTTCGACATCGATGGTTTGGGCGAGAAACAGCTTGAGTTCTTTCACGAGCAGGGCTGGCTCAACGAACCGGCGGAAATTTTCACGCTGCAAGAGCGCAACGGAAAACTGAAGCTGAAAGACGGCAACAAAAAAGTGCGCCTCGAAGAGGTGGAAGGCTATGGCGAAACCTCCGTCCGCAATCTGTTCAGCGCGATTGAAGCGCGCCGCGAAATTTCACTTGAGCGCTTTATCTACGCGCTCGGCATTCGCCATGTCGGCGAAACCACGGCTGTGGCGCTGGCGCGCGGCTACGGCAGTTGGGACGCGTTCCACGATGCCTGCCTAAAGGTCGCCAAGGGCGACGCCGAGACGGTGGCGGAAATGGACGCGCTCGATCAGATCGGTGACACGGTGATCGAGAGCCTGCACGATTATTTCGCCGAGGCTCACAACCGGCGTCGGATCGAACGACTGGCCGCGCAAGTGCGCATCCTGAAGGCCGAAAGGCCGCGTACTGATTCCGTTGTCGCCGGCAAGACCGTCGTGTTCACCGGCGCGCTGGAAAAAATGACCCGCGATGAGGCAAAGGCTTCCGCCGAACGCCTGGGCGCGAAAGTCTCAGGCTCGGTCTCCAAAAAGACCGATTATGTCGTTGCCGGACCGGGCGCCGGCTCGAAGCTCGCCGAAGCCAAAAAGCTCGGTATTGCGGTTTTGACTGAAGACGAATGGGTCAAGCTTATTCGTTAATACGACGACGCAATCCGGTTTTCCGTCACTGGATTGCGTCGCCGGCAATGACAATGATTTACGTCCCGCCCGTGCGGGACGGTCGTCAAATTCTTCCGACCAGAACCAGAATAACGACAATGATCAGGATGAGTCCGAGGCCGCCGCCGGGATAATATCCCCAACCGCTCGAATACGGCCACGACGGCAGCGCGCCGACGAGCAGCAGAATCAAAATAATGATCAGGATAGTGCCAAGCATGACGTTTCCTCGCTCCATCCCAACCCGCCGAGGAAAAAACGCCCTTTGGCGGTAAAAGTTCCACCGCGGGAACCAGCAGGGCTAAACGGGTTTGAGCGTCAGGGTCGCCGCGCCAAGCCACGCGCGGGTCGGCACATCCAACAGCGGCGTGAGCGAGTCGCGCACGCGCGCGTGGTAGGAATCGATCCAGTCGATCTCATCGTCCGTCAGCATGCCGGGCTCGATGAGCCTTTTGTCGATCGGCGCCAGCGTTAGCGTCTCGAAGTCGTTGAGCGGTTTTTCAGCGTCGAGCGCGAGCGGCGCCTCGGTGACCAGAATCAGATTCTCGATACGGATGCCGTAAGCGCCGGTGCGGTAATAGCCTGGCTCGTTGGAGAGGATCATGCCGCGTTTGAGCACTGCGCTGCCGAGCTTGGAAATGCGCGCCGGTCCTTCGTGCACCGACAAATAGCTGCCGACACCGTGGCCGGTGCCGTGGTCGAAATCGAGCCCCGCCCGCCACAGGAACTGCCGCGCCAGCGTATCGAGCTGCGCGCCGGTGGTGCCTGCGGGGAAGATCGCGCGCGCCACCGCGATGTGTCCCTTGAGCGCGAGCGTGAAATTACGACGCATTTCGGGGGTCGGATTGCCGACCGCGACGGTGCGCGTGATGTCGGTGGTGCCGTCCTCATATTGGCCGCCGGAGTCGAGGAGAAACAGATCGCCGGGCGCGATACGGCGATTGCTGTTGCGGGTCACGCGATAATGCACGATGGCGCCGTTCGGCCCGGCGCCGGCAATGGTCGGGAATGAAACGTCCTTGAGCAGGCCGGTGTCGCGGCGAAAGCTTTCGATTGCCTCGACCGCGTCGATTTCGGTCAGTTCGCCGCGCGGCGCGTGTAAATCGAACCAGGCGAGGAAGCGCGTCACCGCCGCGCCGTCGCGCAGCTGCGCGGCGCGGGCGCCGGCGATCTCGGCCGCATTCTTCACGGCCTTTAACGGCGCAATCGGATCGGCGCCGCGTACGATTGCGCCGCCGTTGTCGGTAATCAGCCGGGCGATGGCTTGCGGACAGCTACCCGGATCGATCCGGGCAGTGCGGTTTGCCTCTCCGAACACGGCCAGATCGCGCTCGAAGGCGGCGTTCGGGCGAATGTCGGCGACCTCCTCCAGGCTGGAGCGGGCTTCGTTGCCGAGCTTGCGCAAATCGACAAATACCGTCGGGCGGCCTTCTTTCGGCACCGTCGCGAAGGCGAGCACCACCGGTGTATGCGGAACATCGCTGCCGCGGATGTTGAACAGCCACGACACCGCGTGCGGGTCGGTGACCAGCAGCGTGTCGGCGGCGGTTTTTTGCAACTCGGCGCGCACGCGCTTGAGCTTGCCGGCAGTGTCTTCGCCGGCATAGCGAAGGTCGTGCGCCACCACCGCGCCGAGCGGCGGCGCCGGACGATCGGTCCAGATCGCATCGATCGGGTTGTCGTCCACCGGGACCAGCGTCGCCTGCGCGGCCGCGCACGCTTTGGCTAGTCGTTCGGCGCCGTCGACGGTATGCAGCCAGGGCGAATAGCCGAGCTTGGCGCCGGCCGGCAGGTTGGCCTCGATCCAGGCCGGCGGCGGATCGTTGACCAGATGCGCGATGGCGAAGATCGCGCCGTCGACTTCTTCGCGCACCTGCACCTGGTAGCGGCCGTCGACGAACAGGACGGCGCGGTCCGTCAATACGATGGCGAGCCCAGCCGAGCCGGTGAAGCCGGTGAGCCACGCGAGCCGCTCGGCGGCGGGCGGCACGTATTCGTTCTGGAAGCGGTCGGCGCGCGGCACGATGAAGCCGTCGAGGCCGCGCTGCGCGAGCTCGGCGCGCAGCGCCGCCACCCGCGGCGCGGTATCGCCGCGGCCGGCACGATCCTCGAACGACTGGAAAAGAGCTTCGAACATGCGCGAATTTACGGGCAAACAGGAATAAATTGGAGTCAGCATAACTCTACTCCCTCCCGCCATGTGGGGGAGGGTTGGGGAGGGGGTTATCGGCCGGCGAAAACCCCACCCCTATCCCCTCTCTCCACAAGGGGGAGGGGAATGCGCCGAGCAGACGGCGGACGCCTGAAAACGAGCGTGCTCCAGCCGTCGAGCGTGAGCCGCCGTTCGAGCGCCAGCGGGCGGTAAGCGGCGATGATCGCATTGGCCTGCGTGGGGAGGAGGCCGGACAGCACCACGCGGGCGCCGGGTGCAGCGAGCCGCCGCAGCGGGGCGGCCAGGCGGAGGAGGGGCCCGAGCAGGATGTTGGCGAAAATCAAGTCGAAGGGCGCACCGGCGCGCAAGCTTGCGGCGGTGACGCCTGCCGCCTGCACCACATCGATCATCGCGCCGGCATGGTTGAGCCGGGCGTTGGCGCGCGCGACCCGCACGGCTTCGCGGTCGATGTCGGTCGCCAGCACGCGGACACGCAGCACGCGGGCGGCGGCAATGGCGAGCACGCCGCTGCCGGTGCCGAGATCGAGAACGCGCGGTGCGCGGCGGCGCGGATTGCGCGTTTTGCAAATGCGGTCGAACGCGACAAGGCAGCCGCGCGTGGTGCCGTGGTGGCCGGTGCCGAAGGCAAGCGCCGCCTCGATCTCGATGCCGATCCGGTTCGGTGGCACGCGGGCGCGATCGTGCGCGCCGTGAATGACGAACCGCCCGGCCACAACCGGCGCCAGACCGGCGAGGCTCGCGCGGACCCAATCCGTTGCCGCGACGCGCGCGAAGCGCAATGCCGCCGCCGCTTTCGCGCCGGCCGCCGCCGTCATCGCCGCGCGCACGGCTTTTTCTTCGGGCGGGGCAGAGAAATAAAGCGCCACCTGCCAGCGCCCGCCGCCGGTGTCGGTCAGGCCGATACCCACATCCGCACCGGCAAAATGCTCGGCCAGGCGCTCCATGGCTTGGTGCGCCGTTTGTTCGGTCGTTGTGAACTGTCCGACAAAGGCAGAACCGCGTTGCCGGCCGGTCGCAGAAGTCATTGTCTTGCTGGCGCTTGTCAGATCAATTCACGCAATTATCCGCACCCCGCGTTGCACGATGATTGCCGCGGTGGCGGCAGGTTACTCCAGAATTATCCTGATAATACCCACAGGTTTATCCCGGCTTTACCCACAAGCCGGCGCGGGGTCGCCGCCCAAGTCTAATTCGGCTGCGCCACGTAATATTGCGGAGCCGCATAAACCGGCCGCCCGTAATAGGACTGCGGCTGATAATAGGGCTGCTGCTGCACCTGGCCGTAATATTGCTGCGCCTGACCGTAATAGGGCCGGCCCTGCGGGTCATAAGCCTGCTGCTGGCCGTAAGGCGGCGGCTGCGGCGGCAGCTGATGCCACGAATCCGCTCGCTGCTGTTGCTGCAATTGCTGTTGTTGCGCCCGTTGCTGCAATTGCTGTTGCTGCAATTGCTGCTGCTGGGCCTGCCATTGCTGTTGCGCCTGCAACTGCAACTGCTGCGCTTGCTGTTGCCGGTCGTAGCCGGACGGGGCGATCGGCATCGGGTTGCCGCCGGCGGAGTCGGCCGGCGCACGCCGTGTCGCATACATGCTGCCGCGCGGCGCCTCGCCGCTGACGACGACTTTCGTTTCGGCCATGCCTTCGCCTTGCACCAGCTTGTACAAGGCGGCGGCATGATCGGGCGAAATCCGTACACAGCCGTGCGAGACCGGCTGGCCGAGATGCTTCACGTCGAAGAAGCCGTGAATGGCGTGACCGCGCATGTCGAAGAACATGGAGTGCGGCATCGGCGCGTTGTCCCATTCCTGCGACAGGTGGTCGGCGTCCATGCGATTGACCTTGAAGGTGCCGTTCGGCGTGTCGTAGCCGGCGCGTCCGGTCGAGATCGGCCACGCGTAGCGTTGCGTGCCGTCGACCGAGACGGTCATCTGCTGCGTGCTTTTGTCGACATTGACGACGATCTCGGCCTGTGCCGCCGAAGCCAGTGGCAGCGCCAATGACCCGGCCAGCAGCGAGGCCCGAAACGCAGAATCAAACCGCATAAATCACCCGATGGATCGGCAACGATCGCCCTTTATATGAAGTGTCTCGCGGACGATTGGTTCAAATCAAGGCCGTCTGAGCGCGGATGCGACGACATGGTGAACGCGCGGCAGAACCGCGCATTAAATATGGCACTTTCCTGCCCCGCGAAAGCGGGGAAGGGGGACCAGCCGAGCGAGCGGAGTGAGCGCAGGATGGTGGAAGGGGCGCGGGTTTCAAGGATCTGCCGGCGAGGGTGGCGACGCATCAAGTCAAACGCCCCTTCCACCGCGCTATTGCGCGGTCCCCCTCCCCCGTTCGCACGGGGGAGGATGATCAATGCCGCTTGAAATACTGCACCGCCTGCTCGTGCTTCGCGGCGGCCGCGCGCGAGCCGAAGGTGCCGAGATTGCGCCGGCGTCCGGTCTTCGGATCTTTCTTGCGCGAATAGAGCCGGTATTTGCCGGAAGTCAGTTTGCGGATCATCGTGTGTTCGCTCGCGCCGCTGCAAGTCTCCAGGAAAAGTCGCCAAAAATCACGGCTTGAACAAACAAGCGTTCGCCCGCCCGCCGGTTCCTCCCTCTCGGCTCCTGTGTTATTTTCCGCAACTGATGGCGAAAACCGGTTTCCTGCAAAGGCCAAGTATGCAGCGTTGCCCGCTCTGGTTTTGTTTTCCCGCCGCCGCCATGCTCGCATCGTTTGTCCTCGCCGGGCCGTCGGCGGCGCAGACAGCCGATGAGAAAGCCTGGTCGAAGGCTGCGGCCGCGGGCAGTGTCGCCGCGCTCCGCGATTATCTGAAAGCGTTTCCGGCTGCCGCGCACGCCGAGGAGGCCAGATGCGGATCGTCGACGTCACGCTCGCCGCGCCGGCCGTCCCGACCGGCAAGTTCGACGGCGCCTGGCTGACGACCGTTTCCTGTCCGAGCCTGGGCACGGTGCGCGGCTTCACCTACCAATTTTCCGGCGCGGTGAAGGCCGGCGCCTAT
>DATKRE010000098.1:0-6735 GCA_035532335.1 Xanthobacteraceae bacterium
AATCACGTCGAAAAGACAACGGCTATTTTTTCGCGCGTCATCGCGGCGGGCATGCGATCCTGAAGGGTTCGAAGGTCATCGTCGGTCAGGCGCTGGCCAGGAGAGATTGATCTCGATCTGGCGTGAACGGTCTGCAAACATCTCCCATCTCCGCCAAATCGTCCGGTAATACGAAGCGGAGTTCGGGGCGACGCATTCTTACCATCGCCGCGAATAATAGCTTTGGCTACCGCCCCGGCGGGTGGCGTCCCAATTGCCCCACTGACTGAAACCCAACGAGCCGCCGTCCCAACTGTTACGGTCGGCGACGCGGTCATCCACCGGACGCTGGCGCGTCGCGAGCCCGCCCTGCGGCTGGTTATTCAGCACAACGATGAATTCGGTGCGATAGTTGGTCTCGCTGTTCAGCGGCTCGTCCGAAATCACAATCGAAGATCGGGGCACCGTGATCGGCGCGATGCGATTGAGCACCTCCTTCGGGATTGCGACCCGGTCCAGCGCGTCCTTCGCGTTATCGCCGGCGTCAACGGTGACCGCGGTCCAACGCAGGCCGCCGTTGTCGGTATCCGCAACCGCCGTGAACACATGCGTACCGATAGGTCTGTCGGGGTCGCGAATCGTGATCGGGACATCGAAGTTTGCGCCAAATCCGCGCCGCACATAGAGGCGCTTCGTCGCTCGGCTGACGAAGATGGAAACCGGTTCCAGCGCCTGCCTCGCGTCATGGGCAGCCTTGGCGGTATCGGCCAATTTGGCCTCGGCCGCCGCCGCGACGTCGCGGGCCGCCTTAGCCGCAGCTACCTTTGTCATTGCGTCCGCCTTGGCAGTGTCCAAAAGCGTTGCCAGTTCGGCGGCCTCGGCGGTTGCCTTCTGCCTCAGATTGTCTGCCCGCGATGTGGCCTGTTCCGTTTTGGCGGCACCGAGCGCCTTGTCCGCGGACGCGAGTGCGGTTTCGGCACGAGTCTTGAGTGCTTCTAGCTTGCGCAATGACGCCAGGAGCGGCGCCGCGGCGCGCGCGGCTATTGCGGCATCGCGTTTTGCCCGGCCCGCCTGCTCAGCGGCGTCACCTGCCTCGCGGGCGAGCGTTTCGGAGTACGTCCGCGCGTCCGCCAGAGCCGCCGCGCTTGGGACGAACAAGGCAGGATGGGAAAATCTGACCGGCTCAACATCATTCGCGGCGATGATGACGCGCATTCCGATCTGAGTCGTGTTGAACAAATTCTGTGCAAAGCCATAGGGCATGCGCACGCAGCCATGGGATGCCGCATATCCGGGCAGCGGGCCTCCATGCATGGCGATGCCGGACCAGGTGAGGCGTTCCATGTTCGGCATTGAAGCATCGTCATACAGGTTGGAATGGTGATCCTCGTCCTTCTCGACGATGCTGAAGACACCAGCCGGCGTCTCGCGTCCGCTCATGCCGGTCGACACTGGAGCGCGTAGAATCCAGCCGTTGGCGTCGTAGATAGTCACCCGCTGACTCTTGAGTGCCACGATTGCCATGATCGGCGCACCTGCATCGCGCGCGGCTACTGCCTCGCTGGTGCGCGCCAGTTGCTGAATCCCGGATGCATGCGCTGGCGCAGGCGCCGTCATCGCCGTCGTGGCTGCGAGGATCACGATCGCAGCGACAACGCCTGGGCAGGTCCTATTGTGCACGAACTAAAGAACACCACGCTCTCGTTGTCGTTCCAAGAAACGATGCGCCTCGTTTTTGGAACCAACGTTAGTGACGCGCGTTTTGCTGGACCAATCCATCGCCGCGGTCCGGCGATGCAGCTGCGATCACCTGGATCCGAACCCGGCAGCAATCACGCGACGCGAAGCGAAGCTACTTCGTCAACGGCTCCGCTACCAGCGGTGCCAGCCGCCGCGCCAATAGGGGCCTGGGCCATAGTAACCCCGCCCATAATACGGAGGTGGATAAGGGGACGGGCCGTAATAGGGCGGTCCCGCGTATCCGGGTGGTGGCGGTGGGTAGCCGCCGGGGGGTGGCGGATAGCCTGGCGGCCCGCCGCCCGGAGCCAAGCTTGACGCGATCACATAACCGCTCTGTCCCTGCCACATCACCTGACACCATTGACCGCTGCAGCCGCCGACGCTGATTGGGCTGCCAGCCGGAATCGTGACCAGGACGTTGAAGTTGGTCCCCGGCCCCTGCCGCAGGTTGACGTTGCTATAGACCATCGCAGGCGGCGGACCTCCGGGCGGGGCACCCGGTGGCGGCGCGCCAGCGAGCGGCGGGCCTTCGGGCCCGGGCGGGACTCCTGGAGGGAATCCTGGAGGTGGAGCGGCGCCAGGAGGTGGCGGCGCCGCAGCAGGCTGATCCGCTTGCGGCGGGCCGGATGGTCCGGTGTCGGTTTGCGCCGCGGCTGATTGTGTCGCCAACGCTATCAGCATTGCGGCGCCGACAGCGATTTGCATCGTTTTCATCATCACACCCTTTGCGTATCAAGCGCCCACAGAGGAGTTCCGGACATCGTAGACGATAGCAGACCGCGTAGACTTTCTGGAAGCCAGTTGTCTGTTGGCGGTACGCCGAGAACCAGATCGCACCGCTTGTGTCGATGTAGCGGCTCGAGACGTTTGACCAATTACCGACTGCGGCACGCCAGCACTAAATATGTTCGCACACGCTCGAATTTAAGTTAAGACGTAACTTTGTTGCAGCGGAATTTTTGAGAAACGCGGTCGCAGAATTTTTATTGCTGGAGATCAGGAGGGGCAACTTACGGGGCGAAAGCCCATGCAAGATTGGCTCTTAGTTGTAGCCCCGTTGGCGGCGGTCATTTATTTTGTCGAATATCCTGACCGGTTCGCGGACGTCATGGGCTGGCTGACGAGATGGGTTCATTGAACTGCCGCTCGACCAACGACCTGCGCACCGGAATAGTGTCCTAATTTGACTTACTGATCGCAATCCCGGCCTGCATCGGCGGACACTTGGTCGTGCCGTAAGAGCAGAATACGCAGCAGTCGCCAGCTTTCGGCTTTAGCCGCGTTCCACATCCTTTGCAGTCGTAGAAGAATTGGCAGGCATCGGTCGGCATCGTCTCAGTGGCCCGACGGCCGCACTTCGGACAGGTAATGGTAGATTGCTCGATCATTTCGACTTTCTGCGACGATAGCCGTCCAGACGGGCCTCTGTCGGCCCTGCAACCGGTCCCTCATGTGGCACCGCGAAGAACCGCCGCTTACACTTTCTTCAATCGGGCGACGTCCACCATGCAGCCCGGTTATTGAGGTTCTCGGTCGGTCCGTGAATACGCTTTCACGGTGAACCGGAATGGTACGCTGGTCCATCGCCGCAGGCGATCCGGCAACATGCCGCCGATGCGCGTGACGAGCGCAAACATCGGCGGGAAGGCGATCACCGCGCGATCACGCATCAAGCCGCGGCGGATAAGCTCGGCGGCTTTGTCGGGCAGCATGATCGACGGTTTCGATCCCTCCTCCTGGCGCATCATCGGCGTGTCCACATATCCGGGACAGATCACGCTCACGCCGATTCCCTGCGAACGCAGCAAGCTCCGCAGGGCAAGGCCATAGCTCAGCACCGCGGCTTTGCTGGCGCCATAACTCGGCGCATCAGGAACCGGCAGGAATGCCGCGATCGAGCTGACGATGGCGATTTGCCCGCGACGGCGGGCGATCATCCGGGGCAGGATCGGTTGAATTGTGTTCATGACGCCGAGCACGTTGGTTTCCACCAATGCGCGGGCGGTTTCTGTCGATTCAAGTTCATTCGACGCGGCACTTCCCGCCATCACCCCGGCATTGGCGATCAAGAGATCAATGGGAGTGTTGTCGTCGAAGCGTTGTAGCCAGGCTTCCATGTCACCGTGCGCGCGAACATCGATGGCCGCGGCTGAAACCGCTGCGCCCGCGCTGCGGCATCGCTCACCGGTGCGGTCGAGGCGTTGAATGTTGCGCCCCAATAAACCAAGACAGCTGCCGTCGCGCGCGTAGGATAGCGCCAGGGCTTCGCCGATTCCGCTCGATGCGCCGGTGATGACGATCGTGCGCGGCATGCGTCCTTGAGCAGTTGCGATTAGCGGACGACGTTCAGTGCGTGCATTTTTGCGCGCACCTGACCAAGTTCTTCGGCGGTAGCGTCAACCGCGGCAGCAAGCTCGTCGTCGGTATGCGTTGCGGTGAGAAAGAAACGCAGTCGCGATTCCTTTGCCGGTACCGCCGGATAAGTCACCGGCAGTACATTAATGCCGCGATCCAGCAGCCGTTGCGAGAGCATCACCGCAGGCAGCGAATCGCCGACCATGATCGGACAGACCGCCGTTCCGCCGGCATTGCCGACGTCGAGTCCGCGGGCACGGGCGAGCGCGCAAAAGCGCTCGGCGTTACGCTGCAGCGCCTGGACCCGATTGGGCTCGCGATGCAGGATTTCGAGGGCCTTAAGGACCGTGGTGGCAATAACCGGCGGCATGCCGACGCTATAAACGAAAGCGCCAACCGTCAGTCGCAGATACTCGGTCAGTTCCTTGCAGCCGGCGATATATCCGCCGCATCCGACCAGCGCTTTGGAGAGAGTGCCCATCCAGATATCGACCTTGCGCGGATCGATACCGAAGTGCTCGGCCAGTCCATAGCCGCGGGGCCCCAGGACGCCCAACGCGTGCGCTTCGTCGACCATCAGCCACGCATTATGCCTGGTCTTGATGTCGAGAAGGCGCGGCAGGTCGGGAAAGTCGCCGTCCATGCTGTAAAGCCCCTCGACGACAATGAGCGCGCGTTCATAACTGCCGCGGCTCGAGGCAAGAATCTGTTCGAGGGCATCCAGGTCGTTATGGGCGAACGAACGCCGCGCCGCGTTGGACAGGACGCCACCCATGACAATGCTGTTGTGCGCAAGCGCATCGTAGATAACGAGATCGCGGGCCCCTATCAGGTGTCCGATAACGCCGAGATTGGTTGCGTATCCGGAAACGAAGATCACGCTGTCTTCGACGCCATAATGGTTGGCAAGCGCGCGCTCGAGCGCCCGATGTACCGGACGCTCGCCGGCAACGTGACGGCTGGCCGAAGCCGATATGCCATAGCGATCGATCGCAGCCTTTGCCGCTTCGATAACTTCCGGATGGCCGTTCAAGCCGAGATAGTCGTAGGAGGAAAAATTGAGCACAGTTTGCTCGGCGATCCGGCTGTGGGCGCCGGCGCGGCCCTCGTGCACGCGGAAATACGGGTTATCGACGTCGAACTTGTCGGCTATCGAGCGATAGAGCCGCAATTCGCCATAGCCGGGCAGCGTGGAAAAGTCGGTGCTTGCATCGGCGGCAGCCGGCGTCTGGTCGGCGCGCCGCGATGTTAGCGTCTGCTGCATCGATACCACGTGCTGCCGGAGCTGTTCCCGGGCGTGGGCGGCGAGAGCCGAGTGTTTCTTCACGACAACACCCTCCGCTTTTTCGCATCGTTTGCCAACTCATGGTCACCGACAATCTCTTGCAGAATTTCGAGCTCATGTGGCGCGGCTTTGTTGACGTGATGCTCGGTGATGGTTTTGACCATAGTGCCGGTTGGGCCATCGTCGAGATTGATCTGGGCCATAATCTCGTTGGCGAGGCTGCCGACGGTCAGACTGCCGACGGCGCTGGTCATCGCCACGTGGATGCCAAAACGGTCCTCAAGATTCATGGCGAATTCCAGCGCCATCAATGAATCAAGGCCGATATCGCTGAGCGGCCGGACGCGGCTGATCTCCTCCTCGCGGGCGCGCAGAACGCGGGCGAGGCTGGTGACGATGATGTCGGTCAGCCGCCGTCGCAGACCGTCGAGACCTTCGGCTTGGGCGATGGCGCGCAAATCCAGCGCGCTGGTTGCCGCGCCCATTTCGTTTTGCCCCTTGGCGGCGAGATGCAGATAGGTCGGCGATTTCAGCACCGCCAATCTATCGGCAGTAAATAGTCCATCGGTTTGCGAGATTGTCATGACGGCGAGACTTGGCGCCGATGGCAGCGCCAGCGCCTGCGCCATGAGATCGAGCGCATCCCTTGCGCGCATGCCGCGAACGCCGGTGAGTTTCTGGAACCGCGAGCGCAACCGTTCGGAATTAGCGAGCACGCCAACGTCGATGATCGGCCCCCAACCGATAGCCAGCGCCTTTAGGCCGTTCTGCCGGCGGCGGCGGGCGAGCGCTTCCATATAGGCATTGGCGGCGACGTAATTCCCTTGGCCCGGATTGCCCATCAGTGTCGTTGCCGATGAGAACAGTACGAAATAATCGAGCGCCATTCCTCGGGTGAGCAGATCGAGATTCTCCGCCCCTTGCACCTTGGGAGCGAGCACACGGCGAAAGCGCCTCGCGTCGAGATTGGCAAGAAGTCCATCGTCGAGGACCATCGCCGCATGCAGGATGCCGACCACCGGCGGCATGGTGGCGTTGACTTCTTCGAGCAGTTCAGTGATTGCGCGCCGGTCGGCGACGTCGCAGGCCGCTTTATGAACGCTGACCTGGCGCGCGGCCAGTTCGGCTAAAACTTTCTTTGCTTCGTCGGTTCTTGCGCCGTGCCGGCCGATCAGTACCAGGTGGCGCGCGCCTCTTTCGACGAGCCATTTGGCTGCTTCCAATCCGAAGCCGCCAAAGCCGCCGGTTATGACATGCGTGCCCTCGGGATCGACCCGGAATGCCGCGTCGGCGCGCGGCACGGTTTGCAACGGCGGCGGTTGGACGACGATTTTGCCGATGTGCTCGGAGCGTTGCATCAATTCGAATGCCTGACC
>DATKRE010000099.1:0-3685 GCA_035532335.1 Xanthobacteraceae bacterium
GTCGGTGACGCCAAGACCAATCCGAAAGCGATCGGATGGTTCGTCGGCCAGGTGATGAAGGCGTCGGGTGGCAAAGCCAACCCGCAAGCGGTCAACGATCTGCTGCGAAAACGTCTCGGACTCTGATCGTCGCGCGCACGCGAAGTCGCACGAAAGTTTTGCGCTCGACGGGCTGCGGCGGCAGCGCGCGTGCGCGTCGGAGCATGGCCGGGCGCGAATCACTAGCGACCGATTCGTGCGATTTGCGTCTGAAAAAGCCGGTCATCGGGTCTGCGCAAGCCTCTGACGCAAAATTATTTTCGAGCGATGAATTGCGCGTCGTCGGCTGTACCGCGCGCATAAAAGCGCGCGCGGTACGTGCGCGCGGTGTTTGCTTGCGCAAAAAATTTATTTTGTCGCGGCGCAGCGGAAAGCCGCTATTTGTCGGCACTTCTGCATAGTCGCGATTTTTTTGATGCGCGTTCGCGTTGACGTAAAATGTTTTTGGCGTGCGCTTTGTTGTGCGCGGTCGCATGCGAGGCGTGGCGCGAGCGGCGCGGCACTTACACACAAAATTAAGTGGAGTCACTGTTATTTTTCTCCTGCTGTAGTAATCCGATGACAGTGCTGGTCGATTCGCGACCGCACTGCATCGATATCGCCACCCACTTAGCTAGGAGGGCAGCAATGGCGAAGAAGAGAAAAGCGAAAGCGAAGAAGACTAAGACAAAACGCCGGAAGAAGAAGTAACTGACGCGGATACCTGATCTTCGACTTCACTTAAGTTGAAGATCGCGTCACACGGGCCGGCTGCTGTCCACGTCGATCGGTGATTGACGTAGACGCGCCGGCTCAGGTGAACTCAGAGGGCATCGGCGAGACGGGGGCTTTGAACGTCACGGTCGTTTGCCTCGCAGGCGAGCGTGAAGAGATGGACAGGCAGTCCGGATCTTTGGCGAACTGCCAGCGGCTTTAAGTCTCACGCTCTCGCCGACGCCCTTAGCGTCGGAGTTTCCTCCCAACGACTTGAACGGCGTCGTGGCAATTCTGCGACGCCGCTTTTATGTGGCGACATGGCACGCGCACGTAAGGCCACCAAAAGAAAACCCCGCCGCCGGTCCGCGCCGATCGAGCTTTACTACTGGCCGACGCCGAACGGCTGGAAGATTTCGATCATGCTGGAGGAATGTGCGCTGCCTTATGCAGTGCACCCGATCGACATCTCGAAAGGCGACCAGTTCGCTCCGGGATTTCTCGCCGTCTCGCCGAACAATCGCATTCCGGCAATCGTCGATCCTGCCGGTCCGGGCGGCCGGCCGGTCTCCGTGTTCGAGTCGGGCGCCATCCTTCAGTATCTCGGCCGCAAGACCGGCAAATTCTATCCGCGCGAAGAGCGCGCGCGGATCGCCGTCGACGAGTGGTTGTTCTGGCAGATGGGCGGACTGGGCCCGATGGCCGGCCAAGCCAATCACTTCCGCCGCTACGCGCCGGAGCAATTACCTTATGCGGTTGACCGTTATACCAACGAAGTGAACCGCCTGTTCGGCGTGATGGACAAGAGGCTGGCGGGTCGCGATTTCCTCGCCGGCCGCTATTCAATCGCCGACATGGCGTGCGTCGGCTGGGTCCGGCTGGCGGAGCGAATGGGGCAGGACCTCGCGCAATTTCGCAATCTCAAGCGCTGGTTCGAAACCATCCGGGCGCGGCCGGCGGTCAAGCGCGCGTTTGCCATCCGCGTTGAGGCGGCCGGGACGGTCGACATCCACGATCCGAAAGTGCGCGCGGTCCTGTTCGGGCAGCGGGCGACGTAAACTGAATTGTTCCCGGAGCGATCGTTGCCGCGTGGCGGATCAGTTCGTCCGCGTCCAGGTTTGCCCTTTGCAGATCAGTCCGCCCATGACACAGCCCTTGAGCTCGGCGGTGTTGGGACCGCTCATGGAGAATGAGCCGGTATACGTTCCGCCGTCCTCCGCGTTGTAGACTTGGCCTTCCCATTTGTCGCCGCCGGCCGGCTTCATGTTGAGCACGATCGGGATGCCAAGGAGCGGGCGGTCTTGCAGGCTGGCGTTGCTGTTGTGTTTGTCGGTTTTCGGCCGGTGGGTTTCGGGATCGTTCGGCTCGGCGACCCATATCAGCGTCCCGCAGATCGCGCCGTTACAATTGGCAATGCGGATTTTGCCCTTCTTGTCGCTGGTGAGCCAGGTACCGACCGGATCCGCCGCGCGAGCGGGTCCCGCCAGAACGAGCCCGACCGCGATTGCGGACACAATAACGGCAGTGGTTAAGCGAAAAATACCCATGGCTTCCCCCGACACATTCGGAACTGCAGGACCGCAAGGATAGCCTGCACCGCCAGCGTTGCAAAGTAACTCCCGGTATAGGCTTGCGAGCCGTCCGAGCCGCGCTCCTTGCTTAACGCGGCGTTTCCGCCCGCGCGCGAGCGTCGCGTGCGAAGTTCAGTTTTGATTCATCGCATTAGTTAAACCACCATTCAAATGTTCCGACGATTATCGCCATATCCGCTGGAAAATCATTCCGGCGCACAGACGAAAAAAAGACAGGCGATAAGGCGAAAGACAGGAGTGTGGTATGGCGCGTTTTGAAATCCTCGATGCCCGCGCGGCGCCGCTCGGCGAAGGCCCCGGCGCCGCCGACATGCTGTTCGAACTCGGCATGATGTATTCGGTCGGCCGCGACGTTCCGGTCGATCTGATCTCCGCACACAAATGGTTCAATCTTGCGGCGATGAAAGGCAACCTCGAAGCGATCCGGCTGCGGCGCGAAATTGCCGACCAGATGTCCGACGGCGAGATCGCCGTCGCGCAGCGCGCGGCGCGGGATTGGCTCAAGGGCGGTTCCGAAAGGGCGCCGGCACCGGCGGTCGCAATCGCGGCCTGACCGTGTGCGGTCGTGCTACTGGCGGAGAGGAAGGGATTCGAACCCTTGATACGGCTTTAGACCGTATAACGGTTTAGCAAACCGCCGCCTTCAGCCACTCGGCCACCTCTCCGGTTAGCCGCTATCTAGTGCATGGCTCGGGAAAGTGAAAGCCGATTTTCCGCTGGTTTCCGGTTTAGCGTCCTGTGGTAGGACTAGTCCACGGGAAGCCGCTACCCATGCGCGATCTGTGATCACCGGATGCTTGCGATAAGCCGATATTGTCTCACGCTCGCATTCTTATGCTTGTCGGGCGCCATCGCACATGCGCAATCGGTGCGCGAGTTCAAAGCGACGCCGGGCAAAGACGTGCGCGTCACCGTTTACGTCAATATTCGGCCCGATTGCACATCGGGACCGCTGCCGGCGATCCGACTGGCAACGCCGCCGGAACATGGGGCGGTGACCGTCAAGCGCGGGACGCTCAAAGCCACCAACCTCAAACAATGTCTCGCCGCCGAAGTGCCGGCGTTCGTCGTCTTCTATCGTGCCGCCAGCGGCTATAGCGGCGCCGATGCGTTCGCGCTGGAAATCAATTCGGCCGGTGGGCACAGTGCGGTCCAGCGTTTCCAGGTGAACGTCATCGGCAATCGGGCCGGCGGGCAGGGTATTTAATTCCACCGCTCCGCTAGTGGAGCGGATTTAACATTCGCTACCCACCTCGCGGCAGGCTCGTGAAGCGAATGTCAAATCCAAAGCTCCACTAAGACGCATACTTGCTAGTGGTCCTTTTGATTCTAACATTCGCATGAGAGGGTGCCGAACACGG
>DATKRE010000100.1:0-15878 GCA_035532335.1 Xanthobacteraceae bacterium
CCGTGTTCGGCACCCTCTCATGCGAATGTTAGAATCAAAAGGACCACTAGCAAGTATGCGTCTTAGTGGAGCTTTGGATTTGACATTCGCTTCACGAGCCTGCCGCGAGGTGGGTAGCGAATGTTAAATCCGCTCCACTAGGACGCGCTGACCAGATTGGCCGGCGGCCGCGGAACATTGTTTTCGCCGCCGATCCGGTCGCCGATCGCACCGAACCACGACGGTATGCCGCCGATCGCCGCGACGGCCCGTTGCGTGGCCGCGACGACGCGATCTTTGATCACATCGGTAAAGAACACGCCGTCATGCTCCGTGGCCGGTATGCCGGCTTCGCTTGGCTGCGGCGGCGTTTGCGCGATCACAAGCGGCGGCAGCGAAGCGAGGACAACCGGCGCCTTGCCGTGCGTGACGCTGCCGCTGACCGGCGTAACCGCCACCTGCGGTCGCGGCGCGGCGATCGCCGCCGGCGCGGCAGTGGCTCGGTTCGGCGCCGCCGCAGCCGCATCATCACTCACCGCTTGCGACCGCATCTTTTCACCGGCCGTTTCCGCCTTGACGAAATCGGCCACCAGCGCGTGCTCGTCGCGCAGCACACCCATCATCGCCACCGATGCCGGAGGCGCTTGCACGGCAGCCGGTTCAGCCGGCCGGCTCAGACCGTAATGTGCCAGTAGGAAACCGCCGATCAGGCTCGCCAGCGCGCCTGGCACGATGTCCTGGATCAGCTTAATGACGAAGCGGCGAGCCAGACCGTAGCGCATGATGTGGTTTCTCCCGAGCTCGAGTATTTTTCAAACGCCCGGTTGAATTTCAAACATCCGTTTTGGGCGGCCGCTGGCCGGGAACAAGGAATTTTTGCGGCAACCCCGGGGATTTCCTGCGGAAAACGGGGATCAGCCGGCCGGCGTGAGGCCGGCAACCGCCCATCGGCTGATCAGCCCGGCGAGCCTTTCCACCGAAGCCTCATCGAGCGAAAGCGAGAGCGGCGGACCGGAGAGTTGTTCGCGGTTGCGCACAAACACGCTGCATTGACCGATCAGCCAGATCGAAGCCAGCGTCAGCGTCGGCTGGTCCGCTTTCGGCATGAACCGCCGCATCAGGTCGACCGCCAGACCTATGAACGGCACCGCCTCCTCGGTCATCAACTTTCGGAATACGGCGGTCGGGCGGACCGCTTCCCAGTTGAACAAGCGGATGGAGCGGCTGAGGTCATCGCGCGCGAGCAGCGGCCGCAGCTGATGGCGAACGAATGCTTCCAGCGCCTGCTCGCGCGGCATCGCCTTTGTCTCTTGCGCGTGAGTAAGCTGGTGATCAGTCAGTGCGCGGAACGCCGTGCGGAGAATTTCCCGATAGAGGCCGTCCTTGCCGGCGAAGTGGTAATTGATGGCGGCCTGATTGACGCGCGCTTTACCGACGATGGCGCGGATGCTGGTGGCCTCGTAGCCACGTTCGGCGAACAGCCGCTCCGCCGCACTCAGGATCCGCTCGCGGGTGATTTCCGATGGTCGCGTCATGGCCCGGTTTTTCAAACTATCGTTCGAATTCGACATAGGCATTCGCCGGCCGCGATGCAAATGCTTCGGTGGCACGCTTTGACCCTGGCGGCAAATGACTCCCCGGCCGCGTCCCGCTATCGTCGCCGTCCATGATTGGCACCCACCGCGTCGAGGGCTACGCCATCGTTTCCGCGGACGGCATGATCGCCGACGCCGCCGGCGCAATGCCCGCCACTATCCGCAACAATGCCGATCAGACGTTCTTGCAAGCCGCGCTCGATCGCGCCGGGTTGATCGTGCTGGGACGCCATTCACACGAGGGCGGACCGCGCGCCGAACGCCGCAAACGCTTGACCCTCACGCGCACCGTCGCCGGGACGACCCCCGATCCTTCGCACCCGAATGCGTTTTTATGGAATCCGACCGATGCGCCGATCGAGCAGGCGCTTGCGGCTGTCGGCGCCATCGACGGCCCGATCGCGGTCATTGGCGGCACCGATGTGTTCGGGCTGTTTCTGCCGCTCTATGACACGTTTCACCTGACCCAAGCGGCGCACGCCAAAATTCCGGGCGGACGGCCGGTATTTCCGCAAGTCGGCGCACAGATGACGCCGGAACAAGTGCTTGCCGGTCAAGGCCTGCAGCCGAGCCCGCGGCGCGACATCGATGCGCCGGCCGGCATCACGCTGACAACCTGGGAGCGGCGTTGAACTTGCGCCCACGGGGATCCTTTCACCGCGAGCCCGGCACCAACGCGCTCGATTACGAGATCGCCCAAGAACAGGCGGCCCGGCTCGGCCGAATGGGACGCGCGTCGTCCAGCGCGAAGCGTGCGGCCTACGCGACCAGCGGTTGCAGTTCCGCGACACGGCGGTCCCGCCGAATTTGAGCGATTCACGCTTTTTTAATCCGCCAGCTTCTCGACCTGCCCATCCGCAAGCCTTTGTTCACCGTTCTGACGGCATTGTTATCGACGTTTCAATGGCCGGCGCCCGTACAATGTTGCCAACTCTTCCCTTGATCGACGAGCTCGAGGCCGCGCTGTCCTCCGGCACCGACGCGCGCCGCATCGAAATGCTGACGCGCGTCACCGATTTGTTCGTCGGTGGCGCGACCCGCTATTCGGATGAGCAGATCGGCATCTTCGACGACGTCATGGTGCGCCTAGTGAGCACCATCGAGGCCAAGGCGCGCAGCAAGCTGGCGTCTCGACTGGCGCCGATCGCCAATGCGCCGACCAACGTGATCCACTTGCTCGCGTTCGATGACGACATCGAAGTCGCGCAGCCGGTTTTGCGAGCATCCGAGCGGCTGCAAGACTCGGCGCTGCTCGCCAACGCCAGCACCAAGAGCCAGCAACACCTGTACGCCATTTCGCAACGCGCGGCGTTGAGCGAGGCGGTGACCGACGTCCTGGTCGAGCGCGGCGATCGCCAGGTCGTGCATTCGGTGGTCAAGAATGTCGGGGCACGATTTTCCGACGCCGGCTTTCGCATGCTGGTCAAGCGCTCGGAGGGCGACGACGACCTTGCCACCACGGTCGGCCTGCGCGGCGACATTCCGCGACCGCACTTCCTTGTGCTGCTGGAGAAGGCCTCAAGCGCAGTGCGCACCCGGCTCGCCACCGAGAATCCGCAAGCCGCGAGCGCCATCGAAGGCGTCGTCGCCGAGGTGGTCGGCGGAATTCGCGACAACACCCGCAATTCGTCACCGGATTTCGCCGCTGCGCAGGCTGCGGTCGAACGGCAGAACCGCCTCCGCCGGATCGGCGAAGCTGAAATTTATCAATACGCGCGCGAGCGCAAGTTCGAGGAGACGGCGATCGCGCTGTCGATCCTGTGCGACACGCCGATCGACGTGGTCGAGCGGGCGCTGCTCGACCCGGGCGCCGAGATCGTCCTCATTCTTGCCAAGGTCGCCGAATTTTCGGCGACCACAACCAAAGCCATCTTGTTGCTGCGGGCCGCTGACCGCGGCATGTCGACCAAAGACCTCGACCAAGCGCTGGCGAGCTTCAACCGCCTGCAACCGGGGACCGCGCGGCGCGTGCTCAGCTTCTTCCGCACGCGCGTTAAAAAGCCGGCGGAGCCCACGGTCCCGCGCGCGGTCGCCGTCAACGGCTGAGCGGGTTTCCGGCCGCCCCAGGCCTGGTCAATAGCCGCAATAATTCGGCGCCAGCAGCGGCGACCAGGCGCCGGTCGGATACTGATAGTAACAACCACCGCGCCACCAATAGTAACCGCCCGGGCGCTGCTGAGCTTCCGCCGCGATGACAGCACCGGTCGTGGCGCCGATCGCAGCGCCCGCGAACGCGCCGGGGCCGCGGCCGAGCGCGCCACCGACAATGCCGCCGAGCGCGCCGCCTACAATAGCGCCGGCGACCGGGTCTTGCGCTGCTGCCGGCTGTACCGGCAGCGATGCTGCAAGCGCCAGCAGCATTCCAGCTCCGCATATCCGCTTCATAAGCTGATCCCCCATTGCGTCGCGGCTGAATTATACGACTTCGCGGCCGCGTTATTCCAGCCGCCGAAAGTCTCAACAGAAAATGATTTGCACGTCGGCAGCGCAAACGGCATCGACTAGTAGTCCGATTCTAACATTCGCATCCGTGTTCGGCAGCTTCTCATGCGAATGTTAGAATCAAAAGGACCACTAGCAAATATGAGCCTTAGTGGAGCTTTGGATTTGACATTCGCTTCACGTGTCTGCCGCCAGATGGGTAGCAAATGTTAAATCCGCTCCACTAACTTGCGCCAAGCGAACGAATCGTGCGGTGAGGCGTTTATCGTTTATTGTCGCGAATCAGCTTGACTCTCAGTGGTTTAGATTTAGGTGGGGACCTTGTCGAAGTGGGGTGAGTCTGCGTTACGGCATCGCGCCGTCTTTCTTTGTTACGGCGCCCGCTCGCCGGCAACCTGGTTTCTCGCCTCTGACTGGGGAGGACGGCATGCGTAGCCAAAACGCCCTCTCGCGGTCCGGCAAGGCATTACGAATTGCGGGCGTCCCGCAGGCGAACGACACATTGTTCGCCCTCCCGGCGCCCGGCGAAAAACCAGACCATTTCGCCGTCCGCAAAGGCGTCCGCTGCGCTGGCGTGCATCTGATCATCGACCTGCACGGCGCCGAGCGGCTCGATGACATCGATCACATCGAGGCCACCTTGCGCCGTTGCGTCGAGGCCGCGCGCGCGACGCTCTTGCATATTCACCTTCACCACTTCCAGCCGAACGGCGTGTCCGGCGTGGCGGTGTTGGCGGAAAGCCACATCTCCATCCATACTTGGCCCGACGCCGGTTATGCCGCGCTCGATGTCTTCATGTGCGGCGTCGCCGATCCGGATGCGTGCATTCCGGTGCTGCGCGAGGCCTTCGCGGCCCACACCGTCGGCGTGACCGAGATATTGCGCGGGCACGGTGACTGCTGAGCGATCGCGCGACACTTGACCGCGCTGGCGCGGCCGGGCTCAGTCCCGGCCGTTTGTTTTTAATGTGCGGGAGCTGAGTCATGGCCGAGGCGCGCTGGATCACCGAGACGCTATTCGACGAACTCGGTGTCCGCATCAATTACCGGGCAAAAAAAGTGCTCCGTGAAACCCGGACCGGGCATCAACATCTGGTCCTGTTCGAACATGCATTCTTCGGAACGATGCTGATGCTCGATGGCGCAACCCAGATCGCCACCCGCGACGCATTTATCTACCAGGAAATGATGACGCATGTGCCGCTGTTCGCGCACGGGCGAGCGCATGACGTGCTGATCGTCGGTGGCGGCGACTGCGCGATCGCCAACGAGGTGCTTAAGCACAAGACCGTACGACACCTTGCGCAAGTGGAGATCGATCCGGCGGTCGTCGATTTCGCCCGAAGGTATTTTCCGCAATTCACCAAACCGGTGTTCGCCGATCGGCGTTTTGAAAGCGTGATTGGCGACGGCATGACGTATCTCAAGCGTACCGAACGGCGTTTCGACGCGATCATCGTCGATTCCACGGATCCGACCGGGCCGGGAAAAGTCCTGTTTAGCGAACGCTTTTACGCCGCCTGCAAACGCCGCCTGAACGAGGGCGGCATCCTCGTCACGCAGAACGGCGTGCCGATGTTGCAGCCGCGTGAACTGACCTTAAGCGTGACGAAGTTGCGGCGGCTGTTTGCCGACGCGGCCTGCTACGTTGCGGCGATACCGACCTATATCGGCGGCCATATGGCAATGGGTTGGGCAACCGACGATCGGCGGCTGCGCGCCGCTTCGGCGCCGGCGCTAGCGGCCCGCTATCGGCGTGCCGGCAAATTCGCTACGAAGTATTGGACGCCCGAAGTTCAGGCGGCGGCCTTCGCACTGCCGCGCTTTATCGCCGATCTCGTCGAGAGCGCCAGAGCCCGATAGGTGGCGTCGATTGGTCGATCGACCGCCGCTGCCCATCGATCACATCTCTGTTTGATACCGTTAGTGGGCAAAAGTCCGCATTTTCAGTATCGCAAACATGCACTAGAATGCAGCCACGGATAAGATTTCAATTGGGAGGACTTTGTCTATGAAGCTCTACATGCATCCAGTGTCGATGACGAGCCGGCCGATCCGGCTGTTCATCGCCGAGAACAAAATTCCGGTCGATGAAGTCACCGTCGATCTGTTCACCGGCGAGCATATGAAGCAGCCATATTCGGATTTGAACCCGAGTTGCATGGTGCCGATGCTCGAAGACGGCGACCTGCGACTCACCGAAAGCTCGGCCATCCTCAAATATCTCGCCGACAAGATCGGCTCGCCAACCTATCCGAAGGATTTGAAGCAGCGCGCCAAGGTCAACGAGGTCATGGATTGGATCAATACCCAGTTCTACCGTGACTGGGCGTACAATATGATTTATCCGCAAATCTTTCCGACCAACAAGCGACGCAGCGATGAGGCGCAGGCCGCAACTGTCGAGCTTGGGCAGAACAACGCCAAACGGTGGCTGAAGGTGCTCAACGATCACTTTATCGGCTCGAGCAACCAGTATCTGACCGGCAATCAGGTCACCATCGCCGATTATTTCGGCGCCGCACTTGTTACCCTCGGAGAGACGGTGCGCGTCGACTTTGCGAACTATCCCAATGTCCAGCGCTGGCTCACCAACATGAAGAAGCTGCCGAACTGGGGCAAGATCAACGAAGTGTTCTACGGCTACGTCGAGTCCCTGAAAGGGCAGCCGCTTCACGCCATCTAACGACTGCGCCAGAAAGCGTACGAGAAGCCAATGAGGACGGGCCAAAATCCGTCCTCATTGCCTGTTTGCCCCAGAGAAACACCATGCGCATGAGCCGCGACCACATCCTGACCACCCAGGTGGGAAGTCTGCCGCGCCCGGAAGACCTGATCGAGGCCAACCAGGGCCGCGAGGCCAATCCGACGGTTGCCAACGATCAGCACTTCACGAACCTGCTGCAGAAAGCCGTCACCGGCGTCGTGCGTCGCCAGAAGGAACTCGGCATCGACATCCCCGGCGATGGCGAATTCGGCAAGGCGATGGGGCACAAGGTGAACTACCGGGCGTGGTGGAGCTACTCGTTCAACCGCCTCGGCGGCCTCGACCTGGGCGGCCCCGGCATCAACGCAATCCCGCCGCAGCGGAGCCGTCCGGGCGAAATCGTCCTTTCAAGCAATGCCGACCGCCGCGATCGGCAGAAGTTTCTTGCGGCCTACACCGACCCGGACGGCGGCATTTATACCGGCCCGCCGCTGCCGCACTGGCCGGTCTGCGTTGGCCCGATCAGCTACAAAGGCCACGCGGCGATCAAGGCCGATATCGCCTGTTTCAAGGCCGCACTGAGCGCCGCGGGCGTCGAGGAGGGCTTTATGACGTCGGTTGGACCGGGCAGCGCCGCGCGGCTCGCCAACGCCTACTACAAGACCGACGAGGAGTTCGTCTTTGCCTGCGCCGACGCGATGCGCGAAGAGTACAAGGCCATCGTCGATGCCGGACTGATCCTCCAGATCGACGATCCTTCGCTCGCCGAAAGCTGGGACGTGGTCAATCCGGAACCTACGGTCGAGGATTATCAGAAATTTTCCCTGGTGCGAGTCGAAGCGCTCAACCACGCACTGCGAGGGCTACCGGAAGATCGCATCCGACTGCATCTGTGCTGGGGGAGCTGGCACGGCCCGCACACGACCGACATCCCGATGAAGGACATCGTCAGCGTGATGCTGGCGGCCAAATGCCAGGCCTATTCGTTCGAGGCCGGCAATGTGCGCCATGAGCACGAATGGACGGTGTGGGAAGATGTGAAGCTTCCCGACGGCAAGATCGTGCTGCCCGGCGTAGTGAGCCACGCCACCAATGTCGTGGAGCACCCCGAATTGGTCGCGCAGCGCATCCTGCGCTTCACCAAGAGTCTCGGTCGCGAGCGGGTCATTGCCTCGACCGACTGCGGTCTCGGCGGCCGCGTTCATCCGATGATTGCCTGGGCCAAGCTCGAAGCGCTCGCTCAGGGAGCGGCGTTGGCAACGCGCGAGCTTTGGGGGTAAACAACGCCGCTATGAGGCTGAGTACCGACCGCATTTTGACAAGTCACGCCGGCAGTCTGCCGCGCCCGGATGATCTGATCGAAGCCAATCGCGCTCGAGAAATCGGCGACGCCACAGGCGAGCCCGAGTTTCAGCGCAAGCTCCGCGCCGCGGTCGCCCATGTGGTGCGCCGGCAGAAAGCGATCGGCATCGACATTCCTGGCGACGGCGAGTTCGGCAAGGCGATGGGCAGCCGCGTCAATTACGGCGCATGGTGGAGTTACTGCTTCAACCGCCTTGATGGACTCGATCTGGCAAGCGGCCCGGGCCTGTACGGACAACCGGCGAAGCGCAGCCGCCCCGGCCACATCGTCGTCACCAGCATGAACGATCGCCGCGACCGTGTTCGTTTCGCGGAGGTCTATGCTGATCCGGAAGGTCCGGCCAGTACCGGCCCGCGAAAGGCGCACTTGCCGATCTGCGTCGGCCCGATCGCCTACAAGGGCCACGACGCCATCAAAGCCGATATTGCCAACTTCAAGGCCGGGCTTGCGGCAAGCGGTATCGAGGAAGGTTTCATGACCTCGATCGCGCCGGCGAGCGCGATGCGGATCGGCAACGAATATTACAAGACCGATGAGGAGTTCCTGTTCGCCTGCGCCGAGGCGCTGCGCGAGGAATACAAGGCCATCGTCGATGCCGGGCTGATCCTCCAGCTCGACGATCCGGCCATCGCCGACGGTTGGGACATGATCAATCCCGAACCATCGGTGGAGGATTACCAGAAATTTTCCATGGTGCGGATCGAAGCCCTCAATCACGCACTGCGAGGGCTACCGGAAGATCGCATCCGTTTTCATTTGTGCTGGGGCAGTTGGCACGGCCCGCACACGACCGACATTCCGATGCGCGACATCATCGACGTCATGCTGGCGGTCAAATGCGACAGCTATTCGTTTGAGGCCGGCAACGTTCGCCATGAGCACGAATGGACGGTGTGGGAGGACGTGAAGCTGCCCGACGGCAAGGTCATATTGCCCGGCGTGGTGAGCCACGCCACCAATGTGGTCGAGCACCCCGAGCTGATCGCCCAGCGCATTTTGCGCTTTACCAAAAGCGTCGGCCGCGAACGCGTCATTGCGGCGACCGATTGCGGGCTTGGCGGACGAATTCATCCGATGATCGCCTGGGCGAAGCTGGAAGCCCTCGCGCAAGGCGCCGCGCTGGCGACCCGTCAGCTGTGGGGTTAAGGGGATGGCGCGCTTGGTCCGATGCCAAGCGCGCCGTCTTGCCGATCACGCGGCATAGCGCTGCGTTTTCATCCAGGCATCGATCTCGCGTTCGGCCTCGGCCCGGGCAAATCCGTAACGCGCCTGCAAGCTTCTCGCCAATACTTCGCGCCGGCCGCCGATGCGCGTGAGATCTTCGTCCGTGAGCTTGGCCCAATTCATCCGTACTTTGCTCTTGAATTGCATCCAGTCGCCCTGAATCTGATCCCAGTTCATCGACGCCTCCGGGTTGTTACGAGTTGCCCTTGCGGGAACGCGGCAATGTCAGCCGAGCGATGCGGCCGCAATTCGGCGAGATCGCGTTCATTCGGCGAAAAATCCGCGCCTACAGCGAATGCGGCTAGCAAAAAGTAAATGAACGCGCATACACGCTGCTTGACGGGAACCTCGCGCTCGACGAAGAGACTGCATGGGCTCGTCCGCGCAATCGTCCGATGTTGCCCGGCTCGCGCGCGATGTCCGTGCCGGCAACCGCAGCGTATTGTCGCGGGCGATCACGCTCGTTGAAAGCAAGCGCGCGGATCACCGCCGAACCGCCGCCGCCCTCACCCAGGCGCTGTTGACCGCAACCGGCAACGCGGTGCGCGTCGGCATCACTGGCGCACCCGGGGTCGGCAAATCGACCACCATCGACGCATTGGGCAGCATGCTCACCGGGCAAGGCCACAAGGTCGCGGTGCTGGCGGTCGATCCGTCGTCACGGCGAACCGGCGGCTCGATCCTCGCCGACAAGACCCGCATGGCCCACCTCGCCAACGATGCCAACGCGTTCATCCGCCCCTCGCCCGCCTCCGGCACATTGGGTGGGGTGGCGGCGAAGACGCGGGAGACAATGTTGTTGTGTGAGGCCGCGGGGTACGACGTGGTGCTGGTCGAGACTGTCGGCGTCGGCCAGTCGGAAATCGCCGTCGCCGACATGACCGACTTTTTCCTCGTACTGATGCTGCCCGGCGCCGGCGACGAACTGCAAGGGCTGAAAAAAGGCGTGGTCGAGCTCGCCGACATGATCGCTGTCAACAAAGCCGACGGCGACAATGTGCGCCGCGCCAAAGCCGCCGCTACGGAATATCGCGCCGCGCTGCACATCCTCGCACCGCGGTCGCCGAATTGGTCGCCGCCGGTCGTGACGTACTCGGCGCTGACCGGCGACGGCATTGGTTCGCTTTGGGAGAAAGTGCTCGAGCACCGGCAAAAGCTCACAGCATCAGGTGAGCTCGCTGCGCGGCGCGGCGAGCAACAGGTGAAATGGATGTGGGAAATGCTCGAAGAGCGGCTGTTCGCTCCCTTGCGCACCGATCGGTCGCTCAAGGCCGCACTGCCGCGAATCGAAACCGCGGTGGCAGCGGGACGGCTCGCGCCCAATGCCGCGGTCGAGGAAATCGCCGACCTGCTTGGGCAATGACGTGGTGCGCGTCTTGCTGCTGGGCTTCGGGCCCTTCCCCGGCGCTCCGTTCAACCCGAGCGCGACGTTGGCCAAAGCGCTGGCGCGCCGACGGCGGCCGGCGCTCGCCTTGACGCGGCGCGCAGTTCACATCTTCGCGACGAGTTACGCCGCAGTCGATCGCGATCTGCCGAGATTGCTGCATCAAAATCCGGACATCGTGCTGATGTTCGGGTTTGCCGGGCGACGTCGCCACCTTTGCGTCGAGACCCGCGCGCGGAACGCACAATCGGTTTTGTTTCCCGACGCCGGCGGATATCGGCCACGGCGAGGCGTCATTTCGCCGGGCGAGCCCGCCGCTATCGGCGGCAACGCACCGTTCGCCGATCTGCTCGGCGCACTGCGTGGTCATTGCGTTCCTGCCCGTCTGTCGCACGACGCCGGGCGGTATCTTTGCAACTATGCCTATTGGCGCTGTTTGCAGCACGTCGGTGGCCGCCGGCCGCTGGTGCAATTCGTCCATATTCCGCCAGTCAAAATCGGCTCCCAACCCAAACTGCGACGCAGCCTCTCATTTCACTCCCTGTGGCGGCCTCCGAGGCGCTTCTGATCGCAATGATCGCGGCAAGCGGCCGTTAACCGCGCCGGTGGGATACTCCGCGCCGTGCAGCGCACAAGGTCCGCGCCTCACAGGAGCTCCCCGATGAAGCTCGACCGCCGCCGCCTGTTCGCGGCGCTTGCCGGCGCCGGAGCAGCAAGTGCGGCGCAGGCCGCCGAACTACCAACCACCGGACGCGGATTAGGCCCGCGCGCGGAGATCGATGCTTTCACGCTCGGCTTGCGGCCGAACGCGGCCGAGGATCAGACTCAAGCTTTTCAGCGCGCGATCGAACAAGCGGCCTCGGGTGGCGCCGTGCTGCGGCTGCCGCCCGGCGTCTACCGCGCCGGCGGCCTGACGTTACCGCCGCATGCCGCCATCGCCGGTGTTGCCGGTGCGACACGGATCGTGATGACCACCGGACCCTCGATCATGTCGGCGAACGGCGCCGATCACATCAGCCTCAGCGGCCTCGTTATCGATGGCGGTCATGTCGCGCTGCCGGAGCGGCGCGGGCTGCTGCAATTCGCCCAAGGCCGCGCGCTACGCATCTTCGACTGCGAGATCGTCAATGCCGGCGGCAACGCGATCGCGCTTGAGGCGATCGAAGGTGACGTTAGCCAGAACACGATCGCGGCGGCGGACTCAGCCATTTTCTCGCTCAATGCCCGCGGCCTGCGAATAGGCGGCAATACCATACGCGGAGCCGGCAACAACGGCATTCTTATTTGGCGCAGCGAAGCCGGCGACGACGGCACGCTGGTCGTCGACAACCGCATCGAAGACATCGCCAACAAGGCCGGCGGCTCCGGCCAGTATGGTAACGCCGTCAACGTATTCCGCGCCGGCAACGTCATCGTGCGCGGCAATCGCATCCGCAATGCGGCATTCTCCGCGGTACGCGGCAATGCCGCGTCCAATTTGCAAATTGTCGGCAACACCTGCACCGGGCTTGGCGAGGTCGCGCTCTATGCCGAATTCGGATTTCAGGGCGCGGTCATCGCCAACAACGTCATCGATGGCGCGGCGCTCGGTGTGTCGGTCACCAACTTCAATCAGGATGGCCGCCTTGCGGTCGTGCAGGGCAATTTGATCCGCAATCTCGTTTCCCGTCGCCCGCCGGGAACCGATCCGAACGATCTCGCCGGCGTCGGCATCGGCATCGAGGCCGACACAGCGGTCACCGGGAACGTGGTGGAAAACGCGCCACACGCCGGTATCGCCGCCGGCTGGGGCGCTTATCTGCGCGACGTTGCAATCAATTCGAACGTCATCCGTCGCGCCGATTACGGCATCACCGTCTCGGTCGCTCCCGGCGCGGGAGCAGCGGTGATCGCCGACAACATGATCGCCGAGGTTCGCAGCGGCGCCATTGTCGGCATGGAATGGAAAAAGCCGGTCAGCGGCGATCTCGCCAAAGACGGCGCCACGCGCTACGCGCAACTCTCGATCGGCGGCAATCGGGTGCGCTGACAAGCCACCGCGCCGCGCGCCGCCGAATTAGCACTTTTCAGGTGCGCAGCTTTGCTCCGCGCCATAACGCCTTACCGGCCCTCAGATATTGCGGCCGATAGTCGACTTCGCCGCCAAGCGCCTGGGCGGCGTGCCATCCCCAATGCGGATCGTCGAGGAAGGCGCGGCCGAGCGCGACCATATCGGCGCGGCCCTCAGCGACAATAGCCTCGGCCGCCGCCGGGCTTACGATCAGTCCGACGACGCGGGTGGGCATGCCGGCTTCGCGCCGAATCTGCTCGGCAAGCGGCACGTTATAGCCGGGACTGCGCGGCACACTCGTCTGGCCTTGCGTGCTGACGCCGCCGGAGGAGACGTCAATGTAATCGAGCCCCGCTTGCTTGAGCGCCTTGGCGACCACCACCGCATCCCCGACGGTCAGACCGCCATCGAGCCAATCGCTGCCGGTAAACCGCGCGCCGAGCGGCGTGCCGTGTGGAATGACGGCGCGCACCGCGCGCACGACGTCGAGCGGAAAACGCAGGCGCCCATCCAGCGAGCCGCCATACGTGTCGCTGCGGGTATTGGAAATCGGCGAGACGAAACCGTGCAACAGGTAGCCATGAGCGAAATGCAGTTCGACAGCGTCGAAGCCGATGCGTAGCGCCCGCTTGGCAGCGGCGACAAAGCAGTCGCGCACATGGGCCATGTCGTCCTCGGTCATGGCCCGCGGAATATGCCAGCCCGGGCCGAACGCAATCGCCGACGGCGCAATGGTCGGCCACGGATCTTCGCCCTGCGGCAATGCCTTGCCGCCTTCCCACGGCCGCTGGGCGGAGGCCTTGCGGCCCGCGTGCGACAGCTGAATGGCAAGCTTGGCGCTGCCGATGCGCCGGCAATGCGCAACCACCCGCTCAAGTGCCGCCTCGCAGGCATCGGAATACAGCCCGAGGCAGCCGTGGGTGATGCGGCCGGAACGCTCGACGTGGGTTGCTTCGACGACCAGCAGGCCGGCGCCGGAATTCGCCAGCATGCCGAGATGCGTCATGTGCCAATCGGAAGCGACGCCATCGTTGGCGCTGTATTGGCACATCGGCGAGACGACGATGCGATTGGCGAGATGAAGATCGGCGAGCCGCAGCGGCGAGAACAGAGCACTCGTCATAACGGTCACATAGGGTGGCGTTTGGGTTTAGGAAGGAAGTAGAGGCAGCAGAAAATCGCTCAGGCCGGAGCGTGGCCTGCTTTCACGCCGGCTAGTCTTGCCCATTCATCGCGGGTGCGCACGGCTTCCCGCAACGCCTCGAGAAATCCTTCCGGCGTGTAATAGTGGCGCCAGCGCCCGCTTTCGCGAAGCTCGATCACATGCGCGCGCCGACGCTCCGCCAGTGCGAGCCATTTGCGCGCGACGCTGTCGTACGGACCGGGTTGCCGGGACGACATAAGAAGCCGGAGGTGCCCTGAACCGGGCTCTGGAGTTCAATGCCGAACGCGTGCGCGCAAATACCGACGCTGAACCAAAGGCGCACAATTTTACGTTGGAACGGCCATCGGGCGGGGTTACAGACCGGCACCAAAAACAGCAGCCCGCGGCAAATCAACCCACGATATTCCAAACTCACGCGGAACCGACGCGGACGCAACAAAAATGCCAAAAACGGCACAGCTTTCCTGCGCGTCGAGGTCCCACCGATAAACTGATTCTGTTGATAAGTCTGTGGAAAAGATTGGCTAGTGGTCCAATTTTAACATTCGCATCAGCGTTCGGCATCCTCTCAGGCGAATGTTAAAATCAAAAGGACCACTGGCAAATATGAGTTTTAGTGGAGCTTTGGATTTGACATTCGCTTCATGAGCTCACCGCCAGGTCGATAGCGAATGTCAAATCCGCTCCACTAGAGCGCCACCCGCAACAGCCGCGCGATCTCACCGACGATGCCGCGCCGAAACGCCAGCACGCAGACAACGAAAACCGCGCCCTGAATCACCAGCACCCACTGGCCGAACGGCGCCAAATAATTCTGCATGGCGACGCGACGTTAAGGTGAGAAGCGGAATACCCGAATGCTTCCGTCTCGGCCACGGGCATCCGCGCGCTTGAGCGCACGGTGTTGAGGAATAGTTCGACGGCAGAACAGCGGACGTCTGACTCCGTTAATCTGGATCTCGGTCAAGCAGAACCGCGTTCGCCAAATTCCCTTTACGCAATTCTTAGCGCCAATTCGTTGCCTTTTCACAAGTGCGCGCGGGCTCGCTCCGATGGCTCGACGCTTGACACGCTTACAACGGCGCACTTATATTGAACGATAGGTCGAAAATCGAATATAGAGTCGAAATTCAATGGCGGACAACCCCCCGTCTCTTCGATGCGAGCGGCTACCGATTGACGAACACGGGGCCACGCTCGGTGTGATCACGTTTGATCGGCCCGAGGAGATGAATCCGCTCGACCATGCGGCGATCGGCCAAATGCGCGCCGCGATCGAGGATCTCTTTGACGATCCGTCCGTCCGGGTGCTGGCCATCACCGGCCGCGGCAAGGCGTTTAGCGCCGGCGGCGACATGAAGAAGTACATGACGCTGCAGCGTGACCCGGTGGGATTCCCGATCTTTCTCGACGATTGGCACACAACCGTTGTGGCCATGGCAGCGGCGCCCAAGCCGATCATTGCCCTCATCAACGGGATTACGGTAGCCGGTGGTCTTGAAACGGTACTGGCTTGCGATTTCGCCATTGCGGCCCAGTCTGCGCGCATCGGCGACGCCCATCTGAATTTCGGCCAGATGGGCGGCGGCGGCGTGCTCGCGATGCTGCCGCGCGCGATCGGGATCGCACGCGCACGCGAGCTGGTCTTCACCGGTCGCCTGTTAAGCGCAGCTGAAGCGCTGGAATGGGGCTTGATCAATCGCATGGTTCCCGACGACCAGCTTCTGTCGGCCGGTATCGCAATCGCGACGGAGATGGCGAAGAAGTCGCCGCTGGCTCTCGCCAACGCCAAATACGTCATCAACGACGGCTTTTGGCACGGCACCGGAGAGCTATGCGGGATTTTGGGTGACGAGATTGATCAGGCGGCGTGGTGAGCCGGCATTTCAGTGATCTCGATTCCGTTTTTGAATTTGACGCCTTGAACGACCTTTGGCAACTGGTTTTCGCCGTTCAATCGGCGCCATGT
>DATKRE010000101.1:0-13756 GCA_035532335.1 Xanthobacteraceae bacterium
CGTCGAATGCTGCTTCAGCCGCCTCAAACAGTTCCGGCGTGTCGCCACACGATACGAGAAAACCGCCAGAAACTTCCTCGCCATCGTCACAATCGCAGCTACAATCCTATGGATCAGATAATTGTCCACAGAACCTAGGGCATCGCCGGTCTGATTGCCGAAGCCGTGACCGCTAACGCTGTCATAAAGCGGACCGAGCGTGTCTAGACGCTCATTGATCGCTGCGATGGTGGTGGCCGGATTGGCGAACCAGCCTTTGGTACTCGATGGTTCGTGACTATATTGTCGGAGGCGGTTCAGATGCAGAAGGTCCATTATTGCTAGGCCAACGAGGTGCGGATCGACGCGTTGTGGCTTCGGCCCTTGTTCAGCAATTTTCTGTTCTAAAGTACGTTGGTGGGAGACGGTCTCCCGGTCCAGAATTGATTGGATTCGTTTTTTGGCAATAGTTATTCGGTCGAGCGCCGTATCGCTTTTGGCGATGTCGTGTGCGAGCAGAGCCGTTGAATATGAAGTACGGTCAGGCACTTGGCTTTTTTATCTGTAAGTAGGAATATGGTTGGGTGGAGGCGGGGGGAGTCGAGCCCCGCGGAGTCGCTGCTGAACGGTCCTAAGGCACCGGCCTCTCCGCCCCCATTTTGAAGGCCCAGTCACTTGGCTGGGCCTTCGTGTTTGAAGAGCCGCCAAGTGCTTCCGTAGATTTCGATTTTTTTGTCATCATTTTTGAGGCGGCTAAGCTGCGGGCTGAGGCTCGTTCGGACGATTCCGAGTGCGAAACGTGCGTTGATTTCTGCCAAGATTTCCAAGGCGGTAAGACCTTCGGAATGCTCGGACAGAATTAAGAGAACGGCCTCTTTGATCGTCATCGGCGGCGTATGACGGTGTTCGGCGATTAACTGTCCTTCCGGCTTACGTCTTTCGAGGCCGACCGCCTGGGCAGCTCGATCAATTTCGGCGAGTTCCGTCCTAAGTCGCTCGATTTTGGTGTCGAGTTTGGCTCGCTCGTCGACAAGCGGTCCGATCTCGGACGCAATCTGGACTCGGCGTCCGGCGAGGAAGTCTTTCAGGTTTTTCATTGCATATTAGTGCCAGATATGGAGTCTCGAGTCAAGGTTAATGAATCTACAGAATTAGTTGTGGTTAATGGAATCAGAACAGAGCACGAAACTGACTTCGCGACCGTCAAGTCGTGAGGCAGCGTGGTCACTTTACGGAGGACGTCACCTTGACAATCGTCCCTATTCCAGTTACCAAGTAAAGAATCTCGCTCGGTAAGGGACGTGTTCTCGAGGCACACCTGAACATGGGGCGAGTGCGGTTCCTGCGGGCAAGCGTTGCGGCTTGCTCCCGGGCGGTCCGGGCATCGTCCCTGCCGGCAGTACGACCGGCGTGCGGGGTGCTCCGCTTAAACGCGAATGACGGCGCGGGTAACGCCTGCGTGTCTCTTTTATTTCGCGTGAAGCGCGGCCTGGGCTGAGTCCTGGCGTTCGCTCGTTGGGACAAGCGCCGCGGCGAAGCGCCGATAGGCGAGCGCGCCCGCAAGCGCTGGCGGATGGCAACATTCGTTGGTGCGGCGCGCTTCCGACCCCCCTCCCAGCGCTCCCCCGCAAGGGGGGAGGGAAAAGGAGGAAGGGACGGACAACGGACGGCATGCGCCTGTCGGCGCTCCGCCTCCCTTATTTTTTGCGCATGATCTTGGTCCGAAAACCGGAAGTCCACTTTTCGGGATCATGCGCGTCGTCGTGGTGAGCAAGACTCGGATGCGAAATGGCATCGCGAGAACGGATTTGCATTTGTCATTCCGGGGCGCGCGCTTGCACGAACCCGGAATCCATAATCCCGGTGCGTCGGAAATTGTTCTGGCATCGTCCGTGGTTATGGATTCCGGCTCTCGCGCTGTGCGCGCTCGGCCGGAATGACGGCGTGGAGCGCCGTCACATGAACGCCTGGATGCCGGTCTGCGCGCGGCCGAGAATCAACGCGTGGATGTCGTGGGTGCCTTCGTAGGTGTTGACGGTTTCCAGATTGCAGAGGACGCGCATCACATGGAATTCGTCGGCGATGCCGTTGCCGCCGTGCATGTCGCGCGCCATCCGCGCCACGTCGAGCGCCTTGCCGCAATTGTTGCGCTTGAGCAGCGAGATCGCCGGCGGCGAGGCTTTGCCTTGCTCGATCAGCCGCGACATGCGCAAAGCCGCATGCAAGCCGAGCGTGATCTCGGTCTGCATGTCGGCGAGCTTCTTCTGGACCAGTTGGTTGGCGGCGAGCGGCCGGCCGAATTGCTTGCGGTTGAGCACGTAATCGCGGGCGCGGTGCCAGCAGAATTCGGCGGCGCCGATCGCGCCCCAGGCAATGCCGGCGCGTGCGACGTTGAGACAGCCGAACGGGCCGGACAGGCCGGCGACATTCGGCAACAGATTCTCTTCCGGCACGACGGCGCCGTCGAGCACGATCTCGCCGGTGATCGAGGCGCGCAAGGACAGCTTGCCCTCGATCTTCGGCGTGGAAAAACCCTTGGTGCCGCGCTCGACAATGAAGCCGCGGATCTTGCCGTCAAGCTTGGCCCAAACCACGGCGATATCGGCGACCGGAGAATTCGAGATCCACGTTTTGCTGCCGGTGAGCCGATAACCGTTGGCAACCTTTTCGGCGCGGGTCACCATCGAGCCGGGATCGGAGCCGTGGTCGGGTTCGGTCAAGCCGAAGCAGCCGACGAATTCGCCGGACGCCAGCTTGGGCAGATATTTGCGCCGCTGCGCTTCCGAGCCGTAGGCGTAGATCGGATGCATGACCAGCGACGACTGTACCGACATGGCGGAGCGGTAACCGGAATCGACGCGCTCGACCTCGCGCGCGATCAACCCGTAGGCGACGTAACCGAGGCCGGCGCCGCCGTAAGTCTCGGGGATCGTCGAGCCGAGGAGGCCAAGCTCGCCCATCTCGCGGATCACCGCGGGGTCGTAGGTTTCCTCACGATAGGCCTTGAGCACGCGCGGAAACAATTTCTCCTGCGCGTAATCGCGCGCGGTGTCGCGCACCATGCGTTCTTCTTCGGTCAGCTCGCTTTCCAGATCGAGCGGATCGTCCCACTTAAACGCTGTGTCCTTGATCTGGACGGGCTTGCTGTCGTGCTGTTCGGCTTTGCCCGCGGCTTGCGACATGGCGATGCTCCTTATATTCCGTCACCCCGAGGCGCGAGTGAACGAGCCAACCAAGTCGGCTGTTGCCGACGGCCCGAACATTCCGGCCGCATCCTTCGGGGGCCGCTGTCGCGGCCATCTCAGGGGCGGGTGTCAGGCAGAGATTAGGAGCCGCGGGCGGAGGCGGCAAGATACCGGCCGTTGCCGCGCCGCTGCGGTTTCGCTATCTAGACGACTATCTAGACCTGCAGGCGCCCGTAGCTCAGCTGGATAGAGCGCTGCCCTCCGAAGGCAGAGGTCAGGGGTTCGAATCCCTTCGGGCGCGCCAGCTTGGCACGTGTCCAGCCCCGTTCCGGACAGGTCTGGTGGTCGAAGTAACCGAGATCGCAGTCTATAAAGCTGACGAGCCAAATCTGATCGCTGACCTGTTTGATGCGGATGCCCCGGACCAGTCAGCAACGGCGAGAGCAATTTCCAATGCTCGTTGATCTTTCCCATACCTTCGAAGACGGCATGCCCGGCTTCGTCATGCACGCGCCGGATGGTAGCAGCGCGCCGTTCACGGCTATGGTCCGTCCGTTTCTGACGCACGATCAATCGGAACCCTTCTACGGGGGTAAAGCCTCCTTCGAACTTACGGAAGTGCGCTTCCACACCTCCATCGGGACGTATATCGATTCCCCGCGCCATCGCTTCCGAGGCATGCGTGATATTTCTCAGTTGAGGCTTGAAGAACTTGTGCTTGACGGCGTTGTGGTGCACGTGCCCGATGCCCAGACCGAAGATGCAATAGGCCTCGACCAGATGGATTTGCCGGAGAACGTCGTCGGGAAGGCGGTGCTCTTTCGCTTCGACTGGGACCAATACTGGGGCAATTCCGCCTACGACCGTTATCCGTACATCGGACTCGACGTGATTGAACGCCTAATCGCAGGGCGGGTTAAGCTCGTCGGCGTGGATGCGATCAACGTCGACGATCGCAAGAACCCGTACCGCCCCGCCCACACCAAGTTCTTGAGCAACGACATTCTGATCGTCGAGAATTTGGCCAATCTCTCATCCCTGCCTACTTCCGGCTTTCGTTTCTACGCCGTTCCAATCAAGGCCAAAGATGCAACTTCGATGACAGTCCGGGCGTTCGCCGAAATGTGATCGTGCCAACAACAGTCTACTTCCTCCTAAATCCAAACATCATTCTCGGCAGTGCGCGCGCCGCCTTCGTGTCCCGTATTTAGCACCCCGCGCGGCTCGACTAGCAACACCTTGGCCTCCTGTTCGGCATAAGGCTTGTGCTCGACGCCCTTCGGGACGACGAACATTTCGCCCGCTGACAAATAGACCGCACCATCACGAAAATCGATCCTTAGATCGCCCTCAAGAACAATGAACGTCTCGTCCGTATCTTTGTGATCATGCCAAACGAAGTCGCCTTGCAGCCTCACGACTTTGAACTGGTAGTCGTTCATTTCGGCTATGACCTTGGGCTTCCACCGCTCATCGAATAACTTGAATTTTTTGTCGAAATTAATCGCCTCGTAGCGCATTGCGGTCTCCTGGTCCGATGCCGCATTATACCTCCGCCGAAAACTGTCTGGAAAAGGTACCCCTACTGCCAGTAAAATCGTCTGTAAGTCATTGAAAATTCAAGCGCTCGTGACCCTCCGAAGGCAGAGGTCAGGGGTTCGAATCCCTTCGGGCGCGCCAGCTTCGAGACGGCGAGCAACGAGAAACGGGGCGGCAGGCCGCCGCCCCGTTTTCTAGTATGTCGATCGCGTGCTTACTTCGGACGGCCGTAGGTCCAGTTCAGCTCGGCTTTGGCCTTGGTGGCAAAGTGCAGCTCGAAGCCGACCACCGCGGCCGACACGTTGTCGTCCTTGGCGAATTCAAGCTTTTCCTTGCCGACCGCGTAAACCGTCAGCTTGTAGTGATGCGGCTTGTCGCCCTTCGGCGGGCACATGCCGCCGTAGCCATCGGCGCCATAGTCGGTGCGGCTCTGGATTGCGCCGTCGGGCGTCAGCTTGGCCTTGAGGTCGCCGGCATTGGTGGGCAGCGAGGTGGTCGACACCGGAATGTTGAACACGACCCAGTGCCAGAAGCCGGAGCCGGTCGGCGCGTCGGGATCATAGAGATTGATCGCGAAACTCTTGGTGTCTTTCGGCGCGCCGGTCCAGGTCAATTGCGGGGACTGGTTTTTGCCGTCGCAGCCGAACACGTTCGCTTCCATGGCCTTGCCGCTGGACGCGCCATTCTTGATGTCGGTGCTGGTTACTTTCATCTGCGCGTGTGCGACCGGCGCGAACGCCAGGCTCAGCGCAATCACCCCTGCCCCGAATGCCATTTTGTGCATCGATTCCTCCCGAGTTTCTGGTTGTAGGTCGCGAAAATTAGCATGCGAAACGAAGCTTGTCCCACCCTTTGCGGCCACCCGATTCAGGCAGCGGTTTCTTTGATGGCGGCCTTGGTGGCTGCCTTGGCGGCAGGCCGGAAGCTTGCCGACGGCTTGTGCGCGATCGGGATCAGGTCGTCGGGCAACACGCGGCGGATCAAGCCCCACAGCCCGCGCTTTTCGATCAGGATGATGACGATGGAGAACGTGCCAAGCAGGATCAGGTGCCAGGCGCCGAGCCCGGCCAGATACTGGCGCAGCACGAAATAGATGATGGTGCCGATGATCGGGCCTTCGAAACTGCCGATGCCGCCGATCACCACGTTGAAGATGATGAACACGGTCCAGTCGATGATGCTGAAGGACGCCGGCGGCGCGACGCGCAACTTCTGCAAGGTGATGATGGCGCCCGCCATGCCGAGAAACGGCGCGGTGCCGAGGAAGCACAGGATGCGGGCATACGTGATGTTGACGCCGATGGCGGCGGCGCCTTCCTCGTTGTCGCGCATGGCGGTGAGCCCGATGCCGATGCGCGAACGCAGGAGGAAATAGGTCATCAGCATCGCCACCGCGGCAAGTCCGAAACCGAGCCAGTAGATGTTGGCGAGGCGATCGGCGCGGGCGCGGCCAAATTCGAGAATAATCGAAATCGGCAGGCTGGTGCCGGAACCGGCGCCCCAGGGAACCAGCTTGCCGGCGGCCAGCATCAACAATTCCGCCACCACCCAGGTGCCGATGGCGAGGTAGGCGGTGCGCAGGCGGAAGACCAGGCCCATGGTCGGGATCGCGATGATGAAGGCGATCAGGCCGGACAGCGGAATCGACAGATAGGGATTCCATCCCAGCAGCGCGGTGAAACCGAAAAACGCGTAGGCGCCGACACCGACGTAAGCGTGCTGGCCGACGGTGACGATGTCGGCGTAGCCGGCGAGCAAGTTCCACATGATGGCAAGCACCAGCATGGACATGAACTCGGTCAGCAACACCAGATGATTGGCGTTGAACAGATACGGCGCCACGATCATCGCCAAAACCGCAGCCGCAAACCCCGCGCGTAAACAGTAGAGGATGAATCGCGGCGCCATGTCGTTCGCTCAATATTTCGGGAACAGGCCCTGCGGGCGCAGCGCCAATACGATGAGGAAGACGATGTGCCCGGCCATGATTTGCCAGGCGATGTCGAATTGGCCGCCGATCGCCTGCGCAACGCCGAGCACGATGCCGCCGGCGAGCGAGCCCCACAGGCTGCCGAGCCCACCCATCACGATTACCTCGAAGGCGATCAACAAGCGGATCGGGCCGGCGGCGGGATCGAAATTGGTCCAGATCGAAACGAAGCCGGCGGCGATGGCGATGGTGACGAAGGTGATGCCCATGGCGACCGCATAGATGCGCACCGAGGACAGGCCGATCAGGTTGGCGGCGTTGACGTCGTCGGACACGGCGCGGATCTTGGCGCCGATGCCGGTGCGGTAGAGCAGGAGATCGAGACCCGCTACCAGCACGACCGCGGCAACGAAGGTCACGATCTGGAACAGGCCGACATTGATGCCGTGCCCCAATGCGACCGTCGCGGTTTCCATCCAGCCGCCGGAAATTTTCTGCGGATCGGCGCCGAAGCCTTCCAGCAAGCCGTTCTCGATGATGATGGAGAGTGCGAAGGTGACGAGAATGACCAGCAGGACGTTTTCGCCGACCACCCGCTGCAACAAAAACCGCTGCAGCACGAAGCCGACAAGAAACGCGAACGGCAACACGATCAGCGTGGCGAGAACCGGATTGATGCCAAGCAGCGACGTCAGCAGCAGCAGCGCGTAACAGATCATCACGATGAAATCGCCGTGCGCGATGTTGACGAAACGCATCACGCCGGCGGTCAGCGACAGCCCGATCGCGAACAACGTGTACAGTCCGCCGAGCATCACGCCCTGGAGCAACTGGTTTGCCCACACTGCAACCATCGGTTCGCTCACAATCCGAAATAATGTTTCATGACGAGATCGCGGCTCACCTCGGCCGGGCGCCCGGCGAGCGACACTTTGCCTTCGAGCAGACAGTAGAAGCGGTCGGCGACTGTCAAAGAGCGTTCAATGTCCTGCTCGACAATGAGAATACCGATGCCGCGGTTCTTGATCTGCGGGATCAGGGTGTAGAGCTCGTTGACCACGAGCGGCGCCAGGCCGAGGCTGATTTCATCGCATAGGAGAATGCGCGGATTGGCCAACAGCGCGCGCCCGAGCGCGACCATTTGCTGCTGACCGCCTGACAGCGATCCGGCCTTCTGCCGCCGGCGTTCCTGCAGGATCGGAAACAGCCGCCAGACGTCGGCAAAGCCGATCTCGCCCTTGCGGCCGACGTCGCGGCCCAGCCGCAAATTTTCCTCCACCGTCAGCGACGGAAACAACCGGCGGCCTTCCGGCACCAGCATGATGCCGGACGCCACGATCGCCTCGGTGCTGCGGTCGACGATGTTGTTGCCGTCGTAAGAAATCGTCCCCTCGACCCGGTCGGCCTGGCCGATGATGGCCTTGAGCAAGGTGGATTTGCCGGCGCCGTTGGCGCCAATGATGGAGACAATCTCGCCGGAGCCGACGGCGATATCGACGTGATCGATGGCGCGGAATTTGTCGTAGAAGACCGACACGCCCTCCACCGCCAGAAGTGGCTTTGCTGCCGTGGTCGCCATGGCCGATTCAGGTCCCGAGATAAGCTTCCTTGACGCGCCGGTCGGCAAGTACGTCTTGCGGAGCGCCCATAGCGATGAAATTTCCGCCCGCGAGCACCGCCAAGCGGCTGACGACCCGGCGCAGCGCCTGGATCACGTGCTCGATCCACACGATGGTGACGCCACTGTCGTGCACCTTGCGGATGGTGCCGATCAGTACGTCGCATTCAGCCTCGGTCAGTCCACCGGCGATTTCGTCGAGAAGCAACAGCCGCGGCCGCAGCGCCAGCGCCTTCGCCAATTCGAGCTGCTTGGTGTCGAGCAGCGCCAGCTGCCCGGCCGGAACGAGCGCGCGGTGCGCAAGCCCGACGCTTTCCAGCACCGTTTCGGCTTCCTGTTTGCCGCGCGGCAATGTCATCTTGCCGCCGTGGACCGCCGCCGCCAGCACGTTCTCGAACACGGTCATGTGAGCGAAAGGTTTCGGAATTTGGTAGGTGCGGCCGATGCCGAGGCGGCAGCGATCCCACGCGCGCATGCCCGTGATATCTGTACCGGCGAATACGATCCGGCCGCCGCTTGGCGGCAAGACCCCGGCGATCATGTTGAATAGCGTGGTCTTGCCCGCCCCGTTCGGTCCCAGAATGCCGACGATTTCGCCCGCCTCGACTTTAAAGTCGACCCGGTCGATGACGACGAGCCCGCCGAAGGCGCGCGAGAGTGAAGCGAGTTCAAGCATCGCTTCTACCTCTCACGCACCCCGGCTTGATGCAATCAGTACGTCATCGGCTCCGGCGTTCCGTTCACCGGAACGTTCGGCGACAGCGTATTGTCGACGATGACCAACTCGATCGGCCACTTCTTGCCCTTGCGCCATTGGCCGGCGACCAGCTTCGTCTCACTGGTATTGGGGAAGGGGCCTTTCTTGAAGTCGATCGGGCCGACAATGGTCTTGTAGGCGGTGTCGCGGATCGCGTTGCGGATCGAGCCCGGATCGTCGAGTTTCTGCGTCACCTTCAGCGCCGAGATCGGCACCTCCAGCAGCGAATGGCGGAAGCCGAGCGCCATCGAAGCCTGTTGTTTAGCTTCCTTTTCGTAGGCGTCGGCCAACTCGGCCGAACTCTGGCCGGTCAGGCTCGACGAGTAGGGGTGATAACGCGACCACCACAGCTCGGACTCGAAGTTGATCGCGCGGGCGCCGAACGGATAGAGGCCCTGCGGGAATTCACCGACCTTGCCGGCGGTGACGATCTTCGGCTTGTAACCTTGCTGGGCGCATTGATTCCAGAACACGGTGAAATCGGGTCCCGGGATCACCGCGAATACGACGTCGCAATTCTCCGCTTTGAACTTGGAGATTTCCGGCGTGTAGTCGCTCGACGGCAGATCGAAGCGACCCGGATCGATGACGTTGAAGCCGGCTTCCTTAAGCGGCGGCGGCATGACTTTGGCGAAGGTTCGGCCGTCATCGTCGTTGGCCCACAGAACACCGAGATTGCGGTTGGTCTTGACGCGGGACCAGGCCGCGGCGTTGCACTTGATCAGCGAGTGGCCGGCGAAGAAAAAGTTATAGGTCCATTCGAAGCCTTTCTTTGGATCGCCTTTGCGGCCGAAGAAAAAGGATTCGAGCGGATCGTCGTTGGACACGCATGGCATGCCGTTGAGTTCGCACTGATCGGCGACCGGATTGACCGTCTCCGGCGTGGCGAAGGTGGCGACGACGTGCACCTTGTCTTTGAGGATCAATTCCTGCGCCACTTCGGAGGCGCGGTTAGGATTGGACTGGCTGTCCTTGGCGAAGATCTCGAGCGGATGCTTGGTGCCATTGATGGTGATCGAGTTGTTGGTCGCTTTCTTGGCGTGCTCGATGGCCCAGGCCATCTCGCCGTAGAACAGCGCGAGCGGACCGGTCCGCGGTCCGACCAAGCCGATCTTTACGGTCTCGGCAACTGCGATTGCCGGTCGAAATACCGCCGGTACCGACGCGGCGGCGAGGCCGGCTGCGGCAGCGCCTTTCAGTACTTTCCGTCGCGTGACGGAAGCTTTGTTGATGATCATAACTCCCTCTCTTTGTACGCTGGTCTTTGGCTTTAGCGGGCTGGCGCCCTACTTTTTGACGGTGGGCAACATACCGGAAATCCGATGGGTTGCTAGGACAAAATGGGGTGTAACAAATCCAATATAGACGATTTTCGATGATTGGCTCTGCCGCCTGTTGCCCCAAAAGCCGCGTTATTTTCGTCGCTCCATTTGCCGACTCGGCTCGTCACTTGCGCCGCGCGCCCTGCGCAAAGCACAATGGCGGTCAACCGATACAATCGGCGCCCGGCGTTGCGGAGCGATAAGATCGATTGGCGGCAGGGAGGTCTTCATGGCTGGCCGCGCCCGTTTCGACTTTATCCATTTCATGCACTACGTGCATTTGCCTGAAAATCAGAAAGACTACCCGTCGCTTTGGGTCGACTTCCCCAACAAATATTTCGATCCCGAGAAGGGCTATTCGCTATACCAGCGCTATCTCTCCGAATTGGTGCTCGCCGATAAACTTGGTTTCGACGCCATCGTCGTCAACGAGCACCACAATACTGCCTACAGCATGATGCCGGCACCGAACCTGATCGCCGCCACGCTCATTCCGCAAGTCAGGAACGCCAAGATCTGCGTCTGGGGCACGCCGCCAAATCTCGAATATCCGAACCGCCTGGCGGAAGAATACGCCATGCTGGACGTGCTCTCGCAGGGACGGTTGGAGGTCGCGTTTCCGCTTGGCACCGGCATGGAATACTGGGCCAACCCGATCAACCCATCGACCGCACGGGCGCGTTATCGCGAGTCGATCGACATCATATTGCAGGCCTGGACGCAGGACGGTCCGACCAAATATTACGGCGACTTCTATACCTACCGTTATCTCAACCCATGGCCGCGGCCGGTACAGAAGCCGCATCCGCCTTGCTACATCGTCGGCACCGGTAGCCCGGAGACCATCGACCTCGCTGCCCAGCTCGGCTTCGGCTACGCCTCGGTGTTTGTCACCAAGCCGCGCGCCCGTGAACTCAACGAGAAACTGCGCCGGACTGCGGCCGAACACGGCCATCATATCCGTCCCGAGCAGTTACCTCTGCAAGTCATCACCTACGTTGCCGAGACCGAGCAAAAAGCCCGCGAGGAAGGGATCGATCACATCCGCTATTTCTTCGAGGACGCACTGCGGACCACGCCGACATTCCTGGCGCCGCCCGGCTATCTCTCGGTCGAGCAGCTCAAGATGCGCGCGGCCTTGGCTGACAAGCTGCACGGCAAGTTCAATTTCGACGCCGTCAACGAATCGTTCTTCGTCGCCGTCGGCACTGCCGACCAGGTGGTCGAGCAACTCGAACAATGGGGCGAGCAGATGGGGACTAACCATTTCGTCATGCTTGCCGCACCCGGCAACATGCCGAACTGGAAGGTGGTCAAGAACCTCAATCTGATCGCGCAGGACGTGATCCCACGCGTGCGGGTCGGCACCGCTTACGAACGCCGCATTGCCGCCGAGTAGGGAAGGAAACCCCGATGCCAGCGCAGCCGATCCCCGCGCAGTTCACGCGCGAAACCCACACCATCAACGGCGTGAAGACCGTTGTGCTCACCGCCGGTAAAGGCGAGCCGCTGGTTTTCCTGCATGGCGCCGGTATCTGGCACGGCATCAATTTCACGCTGCCGTGGGTCGAAAAATTCCGCGTCATCGTCCCGTTTCATCCGGGCTTCGCCGAATCCGGCGACGATCCGGCGATGAACGACGTGCAAGACTATGTCATGCATTATCTCGATCTGTTCGATGCGCTTGGCATCGCCAAAACGCGGCTGGTCGGTTTCTCGCTCGGCGGCTGGCTGGCGGCCAAATTTGCCGTGTCGCACGGTGACCGGGTCGAGCGGCTGGTGCTGGTGGCGCCGGCTGGGCTGCGCGGCAAGGAGCGGCCGCAGGGCGACGTGCTCAGTTTGCCACCCGAGCAGATTCCTTCGCTGCTGGTCTCCAACTTCGACGTCATCAAGCCATACCTGCCGGAAAATCCGAAAGACCTCGATTTCATGGGTGAGCGTTACCGCGAAGGCGGAACGCTGGCGCGGCTGTTATGGGAACATCCCTACGACACCAAGCTGCCGCGCTACCTGCACCGCCTCACCATGCCGACGCTCTTGGTATGGGGCGAAGACGACAAGCTGCTATCGCTCAAGACCGCCGAGTTGTGGCGCCAACATCTTCCCAAGGCGGAATTCAAGACGTTCAAGGGCGCCGGTCATCTGGTGCTCGATGAGAAACGCGAGGCGGTGGACGCAGTGACGCGTTTTTTGTCGTAAGTGCGCTACCGGTTTTATTGTCGCCGTTGTCGCCAAAAATATTCACCCGCTTTTCCGGTGGGCAGGAATAATAGCCGCGTGTGCCCACTATTTGTTCGATAAGCGGACACCGTTCCTTGTTTCGATTGATTGTTGTTCATGTCCGCCGCTGTTATTGTCGCGGCGACGGCGCGCGCACGCCGAAGATAAATTGGGGGAAATGCACATGGACAATCTGAAAATCTACGCAGCTCCGCTTGGACGATTATTTCTGGCCGGCCTTTTCATCTGGGCGGGTTACACCAAACTGTTCGTGTTCGGTCCGGAAGGGACGGCGCAATTTTTGACTAAGATTGGCGCACCGATTCCGGAACTGGCAAATTGGATCGCCATCATCGTCGAGCTCGTCGGCGGCATATTGATCCTCGTTGGCTTTCAGACGCGTTGGGCCGCGCTTGTGCTCGCCATATGGTGTCTTTTCACCGGGTTCGGTTTTCACCTGCCGAGTAGTGCGGCGATGCACGATATGACCCAGTTCTACAAGAACTTGGCGATGGCGGGCGGGTTTCTGTACGTTTTTGCCTTTGGCCCCGGCATGTGGAGCGTCGACCGTGCCACAGGCATGGAAAAGGGTTAGGCGGCCCAAACGCATTAAAGTCGTTCGGAACGGCGCGGATCTCTTCCGCGCCGTTAACCTTTTATAGGGTCTGCCATTCGACGATAGGTAAGCTTTCTCCGCTATAGGCCAGGAGCGGGCGCTCGCGTAAGCACGCGATTGCGTACGGATTGGGCCATGTTGGACGTCGAAAATAAAGTCGAAGATCGCCGGGTGCTCCAGCGCACCCGAGTCCTGCGCAATGCCAAGATCATCGTCCCGCGCCGCTCGTCGGTCATTTCGTGCACGGTCCAGAACATCAATAGCGGCGGCGCCTGCCTGAAAATGGCAAACACCGGCGGCTTGCCGGAGACGTTCGACCTGACCTTCGAGCACGGCCGCACCCGGCGCTTTTGCCTCGTGATCTGGCGCACCTCCGATAAAGTCGGCGTGAAGTTCGAATCCGGCGAAGCTTTGGCGGAGGTCAGCGAAAGGCAGCTAAGCTTGCCGTTCTAGTGGAGCGGATTTAACATTCGCTACCCACCTAGCGGCAGCCTCGTGAAGCGAATGTCAAATCCAAAGCTCCACTAAGACTCATATTTGCTAGTGGTCCTTTTGATTCTAACATTCGCATGAGAAGCTGCCGAATACGG
>DATKRE010000102.1:0-30222 GCA_035532335.1 Xanthobacteraceae bacterium
ATTCGGCGCCGACGCTCTACGCTTCACGCTCGCGGCCATGGCGGCGCAGGGCCGCGATATCAAACTTTCCGAACAGCGTGTCGAAGGCTACCGCAATTTCGCAACCAAGCTCTGGAACGCGGCGCGCTTTGCCGAGATCAATGGATGTGTGCACGACCCCAATTTCGATCCGCGCCTTACAAAGGAACCGTTCAACCGCTGGATAGCGTACGAGACAGGGCGGGTTGCGAGCGAAATCACCGAGGCGATCAAGGCTTACCGATTCAACGATGCTGCCGCCGCAATCTATCATTTCATCTGGAATATCTTTTGCGATCGGTATTTGGAAGTCGCAAAGCCCATACTATCCGGCTCAGACAGCGCGTCCAAAAAAGAAACACAAATCGCAACCGCGTGGGCGCTGGATGAAATCCTTCTGCTACTGCATCCCTTCATGCCTTTCATTACTGAAGAGCTGTGGCGGCTTACTGCTGAAAAAGGGCTCGTGCGTCCTCGATTGCTTGCTCTCGAGGAATGGCCAGATTTAACCGAACTGCAAAAGAGCTTGGAGCCCACCAAGCCAAACATGAATGTCGTTTTTGACGTAGTTGGAGAGTTACGAACCATAAGAACTACGTACAATATTGCCTTTCGCGAGCCGCTAGAGGTCAGGCTAACAAACTTCAATAAGATAGATCGAACTATTTTAATGTCTAACGCCGCAAGCATCGCACGGCTTGCCAATACCTCAGTCCAGATTGGCAGCCTGAAGATCGTGAATGTGGCGCCTCTGGCAGCCAGCGTGCCGAGCTTACCCGCCTCTAACTCCGCAGCACTGCCCTTGGGGTTCACTGCTACACCAGCACCTGCCGAACCCAGACCGGCAAAAGATGGCTCGTTCGTAATTCAAGCGCCTGTCAAAGAGGGTTCCTTATCGGTTGCGCTGCCGGGTTCTTTCGACGTTAAGAGCGAGAGAGCGCGGCTTGAGAATGAGGTTGCCAAGACAGACGCCGAGATTTCGCGTGCCGATCAAAAGCTCAATAACCAAAACTTTGTGACACGCGCGCCGGAAGATGTGGTTGAGGAGGAGCGTGAAAAACGCGGTGTGGCAGGAGTTCTAAAAGCGAAGCTACTGCAGGCTCTGTCCGTCCTGTTGCGTTCGGCGCGAGCCGTTACGCAAACGAAGACGACAACAACGAAGCGGGCACCCCAAAGCATGGTGAAGCGAAGACTCAAAACGACGAAGCGTAGACCCAAGAGGACGGTGAAGCGGAGGCTCAAGACGACGCGTGGGCCCAAGAGGACAGTGAAGCGGAGTGTCAAGACGACGCGTGGGCCCAAGAGGACAGTGAAGCGAAGCCTCAAAACGACAGCGAAACGGACACCCGAGAGGACGGTGAAGCGGAGCGTCAAGGCAAGAGCGAAACGCAGACTCAAAACCAAGCAATAATCGGCTCCCCTGCTTTGGAATCTCTGGCGTGTTTTAAAAGTGCGGCGTAATCTCTGCGCCGCCTGCCGGGAAGTTTCGTGCCGAAATCCCAATCCCTGACAATGCCGCTGATCTTGCTGTGGCTCATTGGCAGTGCGCTGCGGCTGTCGATCCTTGCGGTGCCGCCGGTCATTCCGGCGCTGCGCGCGGAACTGCACCTTTCCGGGACCGACATCGGAATCCTGACCGGCTTGCCGGTCGTTCTGTTCGCCGCGGCGGCACTGGCCGGCTCGCGCCTGGTCGCGCGCGTCGGCGTGGTGACGGCCGTGGTGGTCGGTCTGGCGCTCGCCGCAATCGGCTCGGCGCTGCGCGGCATCGCACCCGACGTGCTGACACTTCTTGCCGCGACCGCCTTGATGGGCGTCGGCGTGGCGGTGACCCAGCCGGCGTTGCCGGCGTTGGTCGGCCAATGGCTGCCGCGCCACATCGGTTTGGGAACCGGCACTTTCACCAACGGATTGCTGGTCGGCGAAATCCTGCCGGTGGCGCTCTTTCCGTTGCTGTTTCCTCTCCTTGGCGGCAGCTGGCGCGCGACCTTCGTGCTGTGGGCGATTCCGATCGCTGTCATTGCCGTGCTGTTCATGGTCATGGCGCCGCGCACGACAACGCCCGCCGTCACCGTAGCCCGCTGGTGGCCGGCCGGATCGACGCGCGAGATTCTGCGCATGGCGGTCATCTTTGCCGGCGCCAGCGCGCTCTATTACGGCAGCAACGCGTTCCTGCCGGCCTATCTCACCAGTGCCGGCCGTCCCGATCTCGTCAATCCAGCCCTGACCGCGCTTAACGCCGGACAGCTTCCTGCGTCGCTGTTGCTGATTGGGTTTGCGCGCCGGCTGGAGCGGCGGATATGGCCTTTCGTGGCGACAGGCCTCGTCAGTATCGGATGCATCGCGGTCATGATGGTGACTGCCAACGCATTCACGGTGGCCGCAACCGCCGTCCTCGGCTTTGTCATCGGTGCAGCTTTCGTCCTGGGTCTGACATTGCCGCCTTTACTGAGCGCGCCGGGCGAGGTTGCCCGGGTTTCGGCTGCGATGTTCACGATCAGCTACGCAAGCGCCATGGTGGTGGCCGTTATCGGCGGCGTCGCCTGGGATCTGACCGGCTCGGAACGGGCGGCCTTCCTGCCGATTGCGCTGTCGGCATTGCCGTTGATCCTGCTTGCGCCGACCCTGCGCTTCGATCGCAAGGTTGGTGTTGCCGGGGAGACTTGAGCTTGCCTGACCTGAACAACCTGCCCGGCGGTCCGAACCTGATTGTCACCGCGAAAACGGCGCACAAGGTTCATTTTCTCGACGCCGAAACGCTGACCGTCGCGAAAACCATCGACATGCCCGGTTCGACCCATGAGCTCGCGCTGTCATCCGACCGCCGCACCGCCTTTGGCACCGTCTATGGCGACGGAATTTTCACCAAACGTATCAATCCGGATCGCCGCATCGCGGTGATCGATCTGGTGTCGAAGTCGCTCACGCGCGTCATCGATCTCGGCGAAACCTATGCGCCGCATGGCATCATGATGGATGAGACCGGCGCGGTCTGGTGCTCCGGCGAGCTTGGCAATGCCGTGCTGGTCATCGATCCGGAAACCGACAAGGTACAGCGGATCGACGTCGGCAACACGGCGCATTGGGTCGCGATCAGCCACGCGACCGGCAAAGCGTTCGCCTCGGTGAAGAGCGATGACGTTGTCGTCATCGACGTCAACCGCCGCACCGTCCTCGATCGCATCTGGCTGCCGCAACTGACCGAGGGCGTTGCCATCTCGCCGGACGGCGGAACGCTTTACGTCTGTGCGCAGACCGCAGCCGAATTCTACGCGATCGATGCCAGCACCCACGCGCTGCGGCAAACCGTGGCGATCGACGAGGCTAGCCCGATCAATCCGCAAATGCGGCGGGTGCGGGTCTCGCCGGACAATCGTTACGTTGTCACCTCGTCGAACAAAGGCAATTTGGCGGCGATCTACGATACGAACGGACTTAAGCCGATCGCGGCTTTCCCAACCAAGAAAAGCCCGATGGGTTTCGGTTTCGCGCCCGATGGCAAGCTTGCCTATCTGTGCTGCCACGATGACGCCGTCGTATTCGAGTTCGAGTTGGCCAGTGGCCGGGTCACGCGCACATTCCCCACCGCGGACGGTTGCGAATTCATTGTCGCATACCACTGAGAGCTTGCCGCAACGTGCGAATTTTCCTTGCCGGAGCGAACGGGACGATCGGACGGCGGCTGACACCGTTGCTCATTGCCGCCGGGCACGTCGTCACCGGCACGACGCGGGCGGCCGTAAAGGTCGAGGAACTCAAGGGGCTCGGCGCCGAAGCTGTCGTCGTTGACGTCTTTGATGCCGCAGCCTTGCGCAACGCCGTGCTGCTGGCGCGGCCGGAGGTGGTGATGCACCAACTGACCGACCTGCCGGACGTGTTCGATCCGGCACGATTGAGCGAGGTACTGGCGCGCAATTCCAGGTTGCGCATCGAGGGCACCGCCAATTTGATCGCCGCAGCACAAGCGGCCGGTGCGCGAAGGTTGATCGCCCAGGGCCTCGCCTTTGCTTACGCCGATGGTCCGGAGCCGCACGCGGAAACTGATGCACTCGCGCCAGAGCAAGGCGACACGCCAAGCGCCATAACCGCCCGTGGGGTACGCGCGCTCGAAAAGGCGGTCCTTCATGCGCCCGGCATCGACGGTATTGTTCTGCGCTACGGGCGGCTCTACGGCCCCGGGACCTGGAACACGCCGCACGCTCGCGCGCCGTTGCATGTCGATGCGGCGGCCCAAGCCGCTCTGCTTGCCGTCACCCGGGGCGTGCCCGGCGTCTACAACATCGCCGAAGATGATGGCGCAGTGACCATCGACAAGGCACGCAAGGAGCTGGGCTTCGATCCGGCCTTCAGGCTGGCGAGTTGAATTTCTTGCTGAGGAAGGGCGACCCCTTCAGCCCATAGCGCCAGGGCTTGTCGACGGCTTTGGTGATCCCGATGCGCGGCCCGGCCACGACCTCGACCGCGCCTTGGCGTCCCAACAGCACGAAAGGTGCGGCGTCGAGCGCAAGGCCATTTTGCTTCCGGGTGATGCCCAAAGCCTCGCACAGCCTTCCAGGGCCGGCGCATAGGAGCCGTTCGTCTGCCAGGCCACGCCTCCGCCGCATGGTGGCCAACCCGGCGGTCGGCTCAATCGCCCGCAAAAGCACGGCGCTGGCTGAACCGTCCGGCTCACACACGAAGTTCACACACCAGTGAATCCCATAGGAACGATAGACGTAGGCGTAGCCGGGCGGGCCGAACATCACTGCATTGCGCTCGGTCGGCCCGCGATAGCTGTGTGCCGCCGGGTCGGTGTGATGATAGGCCTCGACCTCGACAATCCGGCCGCCGACGCCTGCAAACAAGAGCGTTGCACCGATCAGATCGGGGGCGACCTGATGCACGCTTCGTCCGAAGAAGCCGCGGTTCAGGCGTTTCGGCATGGAAGCATGGGTCGCAGGCCGGCCACTCGATGGTAAATCGGGAGTTAATTAAGCAGTCGCCGGCGATCGAATCTGTGGCTCCAGGGCAACACGCCTGGAACATTTGATTCTACCGCACTGCACTAGTCGAAAGTGCCGCTTTTTGGCCATAGGATTTTTCGACACCGATTACGGCGACGGTCGACCGGTCCACACAAACCGTTGCGGAGCTTTCGATTTCCGAGGCTTGGGCCTTGGGCGAAGTTGTTGGGCGGCGAGGGGGCCAGTTGGCCTGTAGAGTTTTCGATGGATGCCAAGACCGATCTCAAACTAAGACTTCCGAGCCGTCACGCCACCGAGGGCGCCGAACGCGCGCCGCACCGCGCCTTCTATTACGCGATGGGCCTGAGCAAGGAGCAGATCCATCAGGCCTTCGTCGGCGTCGCCACCTGCTGGAATGAGGCCGCTCCCTGCAATATCGCGCTGATGCGTCAGGCACAGGCGGTCAAGCAAGGGGTGGCCGCCGGCGGCGCCACGGCGCGCGAATTCTGCACGATAACCGTGACCGACGGCATCGCCATGGGTCATGCCGGCATGCGGTCTTCATTGCCGTCGCGCGAAGTGATTGCCGATTCCATCGAATTGACCGTGCGCGGTCACTCCTATGACGCGTTGATCGGCGTCGCCGGTTGCGACAAGTCCCAGCCCGGCATGATGATGGCGATGTGCCGGCTCAATGTGCCCTCGATCTTCATCTACGGCGGCTCCATCCTGCCGGGCACCTTCAAAGGCAAGCCGGTCACCATTCAGGACGTCTATGAGGCAGTCGGCCGGCATTCGGTCGGCGACATGTCGGATGCCGACCTTGACGTTCTCGAGCAAACTGCATGTCCGTCGGCCGGCGCTTGCGGTGCCCAATTCACCGCCAACACGATGGCGACTGTCTCGGAAGCGATCGGGCTTGCGCTGCCCTATTCGGCGGGAGCTCCGGCGCCGTACGAGATCCGCGACAAATTTTGCATGCTGGCGGGCGAGATGATCGTGGATTTGATCGTCAAAAATATCCGCCCGCGCGACATCGTCACCCGCAAGGCGCTGGAGAACGCCGCAGCCGTCGTCGCTGCCACCGGCGGCTCGACCAACGCGGCATTGCATTTACCCGCCATCGCCCACGAATGCGGCATTGATTTCGATCTCTTCGACGTGGCCGAAGTCTTCAAAAGGACACCCTATATCGCGGATTTGAAACCGTCCGGCCGCTATGTCGCCAAAGACATGTTCGAAGCTGGCGGCATTCCGCTTTTGCTCAAGACGCTCCTCGACCACGGCTTCCTGCACGGCGACTGTCTGACCGTTACCGGTCGGACCATGGCCGAGAACCTTGCGTCGGTGAAGTGGAACCCGGACCAGGACGTGGTTCATCCGGCCGACAAGCCGATCCTGCCGACCGGAGGCCTGATTGGCCTTAAGGGCAATCTTGCGCCCGACGGTGCGATCGTAAAGGTCGCCGGCATGGCGGGCTCGAAATTCTCCGGACCGGCCCGCTGCTTCGACGGCGAGGAAGCTTGCTTCGAGGCGGTCAAAAACAAAAAGTACAAGGAAGGCGACGTGCTGGTGATCCGTTACGAAGGTCCCAAGGGCGGGCCCGGCATGCGTGAGATGCTCTCGACCACGGCCGCGCTGTACGGCCAGGGCATGGGCGGCAAGGTCGCGCTGATCACCGACGGCCGTTTCTCCGGCGCAACCCGCGGCTTCTGCGTCGCCCATATCGGGCCGGAAGCGGCGGTCGGCGGACCGATCGCGCTTTTGCGCGACGGCGACATCATCGAGCTTGATGCCGACAAGGGATTGCTGAACGTCCAACTGACGGCGAGCGAACTCGAGAGCCGCGCGCGCGCTTGGAAGCCGCGGGCGAGTGAATACACATCCGGGTATTTGTGGAAATACGCCCAGCAGGTCGGATCGGCGCGTCTCGGCGCCGTTACCCATCCGGGCGGGTCGGCCGAGAAGGCGTGCTATGCGGACATCTAAGGGGATTACTCCCGCTGCCGCTGCCGGCATTTTGGTTGCCGCGCTTTGCGGGTTCGCGAGCGGACCGCTGTTCGCGTTCGACGGCACGAGCACGCCGACCACGGTCTTGCTTTCGCCGGGCGACGGACTGCGTGGTGCGCCGACCGCGCCGGTCGCGAACGACAAGGCAAAGGCGCTGACGGCGTTGCAGTATGCCGCTGATCAGGGGCGCCTTGCTGCGCAATGGAAAGTCGGCCGGATGTACGCCATCGGCGATGGCGTTCCGCAGGATGACCAGCGCGCCTTCGACTATTTCAGCCAGATCGCCAATGCGCATCCGGATGAACTGCCTGGCACACCGCAGGCGCGGATGGTGGCCAATGCATTCGTCGCGCTCGGCCGCTACTATCTCAAGGGTATTCCTAATTCGTCGGTGGTGTCCGATCCGACGCGCGCACGCGAGATGTTTGCCTATGCAGCGTCGTATTTTGGCGACGCCGACGCGCAGTATCAATTAGGCCGGCTCTATCTGGATGGGACACCGAACGAAGCTCACCAGGCGGCACGCTGGTTCCAGCTTTCCGCGAGCAAAGGCGATTGCCAGGCGGAAGCGGTGCTTGGCGATATGCTTTTCCAGGGGCAGAAGGTGCCGCGACAGGCTGCCCGCGGATTGATGTGGCTTACGCTCAGCAAGGATTGCGCCGGGCCCGAAGAAACTTGGGTCAAGCCGCTCTACGACAATGCGTTTCATCGCGCGAACGACGACGAGCGTGCCCTGGCGCTGGTCTATCTGGAAAACTGGATGAAGGGCCGGCGCGAATAAGCCGCGTGATCGCTCAAATTTGGTAAGCGGTGCGAAAGCCGCCCCAGTGCTTGCCGAATACCCGTATCGGCGCAACGATCTCGCGCATGATGATGGTAACGCCGTTCCCCATGTCGCGTGGATAGACGTGAATGAGGTAGGGCCGCACGTTACGTCCGGCGGCCAGCCCGGCGCGATCGTCGAAGATCCTGCGGTTACGCGCGTTGACGGTGTTCCAAAGTTTTTCCCCCGGACGCTGCGCCAATGAATATTTGCGATTGTGAACCGGCAGGTAGCCGTTTCGATCGACTGCGGCGCAGAAGATCATGCGCGGGTCGCTGGCCAGCAAAGGCTCCTGAATGGACGGCAGTACCTCGTCCAGCGCCGACAGAAACCGGGTGCGATGTTGTAAGGGGTCGGTGCCTTCGATCGGGACGTAGTCGTTGTCGAACAAGGCGTCCTGGGTCAGCTTGCCCGTATTGATGAGTTCCTCGAAAGCGCCCGCAACTTGATTTGCTGCATCGACGGCGCGCGATATGAATTCACGGTGTTCTTCTCGGATCGAGGCAAGCTTGCGTTCAAGCGCCGTCCGCGCCGACGAGTCCATTTCCGAGAACTCGAAGTGAAGGCCTAGCGAAGAACGGCCGGCAAGCCGAACGCGCACGGCGCCAATGCCGTCCACGTTAGCGTGCGGCATGCTCCCGGCGATCAACGGAGCCGTATCCGGGACTTCGCCAAGCCTGACCAGCATTCCGCCTTCGGAAATGTCGGCAGTCTGGCCGCGAAGCAGTCCTTCAGCCGTTCGCAATTCGACCGCAATTTCGCAGGGCAGGCGGTCGTGCCGCCGCCGGTCGCCAGCCTCGCTTTGCCGCAGGAAAATCGTCATCCGCATCTTGAGCTGTTCCGCCAGCGTGATGACGCCCCGGCCGTGCCGCTCGACGGATTTGCCATGGGCGTTCGCGCCCGCGGCAGCTTCGCGGATTTCCACGGCGCCTTCCGATACGTCGTCGGTAAAGCGCAGGGTTTCGTTGGCGTTGCGCGCGACCGCTGTCGTTGCTCCGTTCTGCTGTTGCACGGCGGTGGCGACGCTCGCGAATAGCGGCTGAAGAACCTTAATCACTTCGGTGATCTGCTGAACGGCGTCGAAGCAATCCGCCGCGTCGCTCTGCAACGCATCGATTTTCTGTGAAATCTCCTCGGTAGCCTTTTGCGTCTCCTGCGACAGTTTCTTTACTTCGGAGGCGACTACGGCAAAGCCGCGACCGGCCTCGCCGGCGCGCGCGGCTTCGATGGTGGCATTGAGCGCCAGCAGGTTGGTCTGTCGCGCGACCGTGGAAATCAAGCTCAGGACATTCCCGATCTCGGTCGAGGACCGTTTCAATCCTTCGACGCCGCGTCCGGCGAGCGCGGCCGAGTCGTTGGCTTGGATCGTGAGGTCGTCGGCTTTGCGAACCTGACAGCCGATGTCATCGGAGGAACGCGCCAGCTCTTCAATCGCCGCGGCAAGCTGCGTCACGTCGCGACTGGCGCTGGCGGCCTGGGTCACCAGGCCATCGGTCTTCTGCGTAATTTTCGCGGTTGCGGCAGCCGAATCTTCGGCCTCGCGGCACACGACCTCGCAAGCCCGGTGAACTGCGCCGATCATGGCGCCGAGATCGGCCTCGAGGAGATTGATAGTCTCGCCAATACTGCTGAACTGGCTGCGCCGGTCTTGCGTCGCGACGGCCGGAGCGGTCGCCGTCGTCTCGCGCACCATCTCGTCGGCGCGTTCCGTATGCTTTGTGGGAAACCATTGCATTCGGCGGGCCGGTCGCTTGGGAGACCGATGCAGTTTTGGGCGAGCGTGGTGAATATTCGGTTAAAGCGGATTTAGCCTTTGGGCTAGGGCGTTGATTTTGACGCGGGAATACCAACGCCACTGTTCCGAGTATTCAGGTCCGCTTGACCTCGTCGATCGCAAGGTCAAGCCATACCGGCACATGGTCTGAAGGCTTTTCCCACGTCCGCACGTGACGATCGATGCCGACGTCCGTCAATCGATCGGCGGCCTCGGGCGAGAGCAGCATGTGATCGATGCGGATGCCGTTATTCTTCTGCCAGGCGCCGGCCTGATAGTCCCAGAAGGTGTAGAGGCCGGCATCGTCGGTTGTCGCACGAACGGCGTCGGTCAACCCGAGATTCATCAACGTGCGGAATTCCGTGCGGGTTTGCGGCAGGAACAATGCGTCCCCGACCCAATTTTGGGGATTGCGGGCGTCGGCCGCCTCCGGAATGACATTGAAATCGCCGGCCAGGACCAGCGGTTCCCCGAGCGACAGCCGATCGTCGGCGTAAGCGACCAGCCGCTTCATCCAGCCGATCTTATAGGAATACTTTTCGGTGTCCGGCGGATTGCCGTTGGGCAGGTAGATGGTCGCGACGCGCAATGCGCCCTTCGCCGTCGAAATCACCGCCTCGATGAATCGCGCGTGATCGTTGGCGTGGTCGCCCGGGAGTCCGTTGCTCACTTCGTCGAACGGAAATTTCGAGAGCAATGCCACGCCGTTGAAGCTCTTCTGCCCGTGGATGGCGAGGTTGTAGCCGAGCGACTCGAACGCCTCGCGCGGGAACGCGTCATCGACGCATTTCGTTTCCTGTAAACAGACGATGTCGGGTTTGCGCTCGACGAGCCAAGTCAGCGCCGAATCGAGCCGTTGCTTGATCGAGTTGACGTTCCAGGTGGCGATGCGCACAGGCCGCGCCCCGTCTCGGAATCGCTAAAGCGCGAAGCTCGTGCCGCAGCCGCAGGATGCGGTCGCTTTCGGATTGTTCACCTTGAAGGAGGAGCCGATCAAATCGTCGACGAAGTCGATTTCCGAGCCGGCCATGTAATCGAGCGAAATCGGATCGATCAACACGGTCGCGCCAGCCCGTTCAATCACCGCGTCGTCCTCCGCCTTGGCCCGCTCCGTGCCGAATTTGTACTGAAAACCCGAGCACCCGCCGCCCTCGACGCTGACCCGCAACATGGTCCCGACCGGCTCTTGGCTCAGGATCTCGCCGATCTGGCGGGCGGCACGTTCGGTGACGGTGACGTTGATTGGCATAATAATCTCCGGCCGGCCCATTCGGCGCATTGCCACGGCACTACCGGATAGGTAAGTGCACAAATGGCCGAGGTCAATTGCGGGCAGAACCCGTGGCGATGATCGTCCCTTACAGTCACGCGGCTTATGCCTGCGATCCGGAGCAAAGCCGCGGCCGGCTTCATCCGGAACCCGCGAGCAGGGCCCGTAGCCCGTTTCGCCGGGATTGCGACCGCATCATTCACGCGACGGCTTTCCGCCGGCTCAAGCACAAGACTCAAGTATTCGTTTTCGACGAGGGCGATCACTATCGGACCCGACTGACCCATACGCTTGAAGTCGCGCAAGTCGCCCGCGCGCTCGCCCGTGCGCTGGCGCTGGACGAGGATTTGGCCGAGGCGCTGGCTCTGGCGCACGACCTGGGCCACCCGCCGTTCGGGCACGCCGGCGAGCGGGCGCTCAAGGAGTGCCTGCGCGCTTTTGGCGGCTTCGATCATAACGCCCAAACGTTGCGTGTGGTGACCGCTCTGGAACGACATTACCCGACCTTTGACGGGCTCAATCTCACCTGGGAGACGCTCGAAGGGCTGGTCAAACATAACGGGCCACTGACCGACCGCAATGGAAGTCCGGTTGAGCGCTATCGCACGCACGGCATTCCCGCGACGATCCGCGAGTATATCGGCCGGCAGGACTTGCAATTGTGGAGCTTCCCGAGCGTTGAGGCGCAGGTAGCCGCGTTTGCCGACGACATCGCTTATGATGCTCACGACATCGACGACGGCCTGCGTGCCGAATTGTTCACTCTTGACGACATTGCCGTCGTCGCCCTGCCGGGCAGGATTCTCGCCGATATCCGTGCGGCATTCCCCGTTCTTGATCTTAGCCGTACCGTCCACGAGTTTATTCGCCGCTTGATCGGTCTTTTGATCGAAGATCTCGTCGCTGAGACTCGGCGCAATCTTGCCGCTCTGGCGCCTCGTTCGGTTGATGATGTGCGCAACGCCTCGTCGGGAGTAGCCGGGTTCTCGCCGGCGATTGCCGCGGCGGAGCGGGCGATCAAAAGCTTTCTCGAAATTCGGATGTACCGCCATACCCGCGTCCTGCGAGTCATGAACGAGGCCGCCGGTGTCGTGCGCGATCTCTTTGGCCGTTACACCGCACATCCCGGCGACCTCCCGGCGGAATGGCGGGAAGGTCTTGCCAACGCCGACGATACGGCGCGCGCGCGCCGGATCGCCGACTTCATCGCCGGGATGACCGACCGCTTCGCACTCGCCGAGCATGCGCGACTTTTTGACTCGACCCCGGAATTGCGTTAGGCGCGCGGCGCACTGGTTTGGTCCTGGATTTGATTGCTCATGGCTGCGCACAACATTTTCGCCGTAATGCTCGATCGCGTGCGCATCGCAAGCGATGCGTTGGTCGCGGCGCGCGTCTTGCCGGCCGGCATCGATCTGTCGCGGGTGACCGTCGAGCCGCCGCGCGATCCGACCCGCGGCGACATGGCGACCAATGTGGCGATGGTGCTGGCCAAGGAAGCCGGCAAGAAGCCGCGCGAGCTGGCCGAAGCCTATGCCGAGAAGCTTCGCGCCGATGAATGGGTCGCCAAGGTCGATGTCGCCGGGCCCGGCTTCATCAATCTCACGCTAAAGCTCTCGGCCTGGCTCGGCGCGCTCCGCGACGCCGTTCAACGCGGCTCGGATTTCGGCAAGAACGATCTCGGGCGGGGCGCAGCGGTCAACGTTGAATATGTGTCGGCAAACCCTACCGGGCCAATGCATGTCGGCCACGGTCGCGGTGCCGTATTCGGCGATGCGCTGGCAAATTTGCTCGCTGTCGCGGGTTTCAAGGTCACTCGGGAATACTACATCAACGACGCCGGCGCACAGGTCGATGTGCTCACGCGCTCGGTTTTCCTGCGTTACCGCGAAGCGCTCGGCCAGGACATCGGCACGATACCTGAAGGGCTTTATCCCGGCGAATACCTTCGGTCGGTCGGAAGCGCGCTCGCCGCGGAATTTGGCGACTCGCTGACCAAAAAGCCAGAGAATGAATGGCTGCCGATCGTCCAAGCCGAAACGATCAAGCAAATGATGGCAACGGTTCGCCACGACCTTGCCGCGCTCAACATAACCCATGAGGTTTTCTTTTCCGAGCAATCGCTCATCCGCGGCAAGGTCGATCAGGTTGCTGCGACGATCGAATGGCTGCGGGCGCGCGGTCATGTCTATGAAGGCCGATTGCCGCCGCCGAAAGGCGCGCTACCGGAAGATTGGGAAGATCGCGAGCAGACCCTGTTCCGTTCGACCGCCTTCGGCGATGATGTTGACCGTCCGCTGAAGAAATCCGACGGCTCCTACACCTATTTCGCCTCCGACATCGCGTATCATCGCAGCAAGTTGGAGCGTGGCTTTCACAGTTTGATCGACGTCTGGGGCGCTGACCATGGCGGCTACATCAAGCGCATGCAGGCGGCCGTCGCCGCGCTGAGCGATGGCAAGGCCGATCTCGACGTTAAGCTCGTGCAACTGGTGAAGCTTTTGCGCGCCGGCGAGCCGGTGAAAATGTCGAAACGGGCAGGGGAGTTCGTCACCCTGCGTGAAGTCGTGGATGAAGTCGGCCGCGACGCTGTCCGCTTCATGATGCTGTTTCGCAAGAACGATGCGCCGCTCGATTTCGACCTCGCCAAAGTGATTGAACAGTCGCGCGACAACCCTGTTTTCTATGTCCAATACGGCCACGCGCGCGGCCAATCGGTATTCCGCAACGCCCGCGAGGTGTTTTCCGATCTACCTTCCGACGTCAAAGGCTTGCTCGAAGCAGCGAGTATGGAACTTCTTTCCGATCCGGCGGAACTGGTCCTGATGCGACAGATTGCTCTTTATCCGCGGATTATCGAGGCGGCGGCGTTGGCACACGAACCGCACCGAATTGCGTTTTATTTGTTCGATTTAGCCAGCGAATTTCATGCGCTATGGACGCAAGGGACCGCATCGCCTCATTTACGCTTCATTATCCAGAATGATCGAGAACTGACGTTGGCTCGCCTGGTGCTTGTACAAGGTGTGGTCACAGTGCTTGCATCGGGACTCGCGATCCTCGGCGTCGGGGCGCCAAACGAGATGCGATAGTTCCCGTTAATGCCGCCGGGACGCGGCAACGCAGTCGCAGGGAACCGCTGTTCGATATAACTTGAACGTTCCGAGTCGGAGCTTGGCCCGATGGTCGATGACAATTTCCGCTCTTACCGCAGCCGCGATCCGTTACCGCGGGACGAAGCTGATCGCGCCGCGGGTGATCCGGGGGATCCGCTAGCGGAGTTGGCGCGGCTGATTGGCCAGACCGATCCCTATGCCGAGGCTCACCGCAACGAAGCACATACCTCCGGCCGTCTCGATGCGGCTGCGCCGCAAGAGTCCGAACAGGACTGGGCGGCCGACGAAGATCACGCGGAAGACTACGCCGAAGACCGTTACGTGCCGCCGCCGCTTTCGGCGCCGCCGCGCGAGCCGAGATACGACGACGAGCAGCCGTCTAGCGGACCATATTATTCCGGAGCCGCGCGCGAGTTCGGCGGTTTTCGCGACGAACCGGAAAGCAAATATCGCAGCGAGTCGGCGCCGGCGTTGCGGCCGCGCGAGTTGCCGGCCTATGCCGCCTCCGAACGCGAAGAGGACTTCGCCGAAGCGGATCACGAAGGCGAGCAATCGTACGAGCAGGATCATGACGACTATTACGCTGATCGCCCGGCGCCGCGTCGGCGCGGTGCCGTCGTCGTCATCATGGCGGTTCTTGGCCTGGCGGTGATCGGCACCGCCGGTGCCTTTGCCTATCGCTCCATGTTCGGTGGATCGATGCTGCCGACCCTTCCGCCCATCATCAAGGCGAACATTGGTCCGAACCGGATTACCCCAAGCGCGCCGGCAGCAAATCAAAGCCAGACCGCCATGGCCAATTCCGGCGCGGCTGAAACCCTCGTTCCCCGCGAGGAACAGCCGGTCAGCATTGAGCCGCCCAAGACGCCGCCGCGGGTGATTTCAACCATTCCGGTTGTGGGCGGACAAAGCATGGCGCAGCCCGGAATGACGGTCGGGCAGGCTTCGGCCGGCCTGGCGCCTAACGTTCAGTCGTCCTCGCCGTGGCCTCCGCCGCCGCCAATGCCGAACCAGGCGCTGGCGCCTGCACCGACCGCGGTAAGCGCTGCTCCCGCTTCGATGCCCGCACCGACGGGTGCGCAGCCGAGACGAATCCACACGGTCACCATACGGTCGGATCAAGCCGCGTCGGCCAATGCACCTGCAATACCGCCGCCTTCTCCCCCGCCGGTGGCCACGGCCGCGCCTGCGCCGCACGTTGTGCCGCGTCCGGCATCGAATCCGCCTAAGCCGAGCGCGGCTGCGAGCGCACCGCCGGCCAATGCGCCGCTATCGATCGTACCGGGTGGCCAAGCCGGTGCGGTAGGACCCGCACGGGCGCCGGCAGCCACCCGACCGATATCGGTTGCCAGTGCGGGTCCGGCTACTGAAGCCGAACCGGTCCGGGGGCGGGGCGGTCACTATGCGGTGCAGGTCTCGTCTCAGCGCAGTGAAGCCGAGGCGCAAGCCTCATTCCGCGAGTTACGCACCAAATTTCCCACGCAACTCGGTGGACGTGAGCCGATCATCAAGCGTGCCGATCTCGGTGCTAAGGGGACGTACTATCGTGCGCTGGTTGGGCCGTTTGCCTCAGCCGAGCAAGCCGCCGAAATGTGCAGCGGTTTGAAGGCTGCGGGCGGCACTTGTCTGGTCCAGAAAAACTGACCCCGGCGTTGTGCTTGACCCTGGTGCCGGCCGCACGCTAATCGGCCGCGATGCGCGCATTTATTGCCGGCGTTGCCGGACCCATACTCTCGGATAAGGAACGCGCATTTCTCCGCGATGCGGAGCCTTGGGGCTTGATCGTTTTCCAGCGCAACGTCACGACGCCGGAACTCCTCAAACGGCTTATCGGGGAGGCCCGCGCGGCGCTCGGCCGCGAGGCGCCCGTGCTTATCGATCAAGAGGGTGGGCGGGTGCAGCGCCTTCGTCCGCCGCATTGGCCCGCTTATCCGGCCGGCGTCATCTACGGCGCGATCTACGACCGGGATCGGCAACAGGGCCTGGCGGCGGCGTGGTTGGCTGCTCGCCTGATAGCGGCTGACCTCACAGCACTCGGCATCGATGTGAATTGCCTTCCGATCGCCGACGTACCGGTTGCCGGCGCGGACGCGGTGGTCGGCGACCGCGCTTACGGCAATGAACCGGGCAAGGTCGCCGCCATCGCCGCGGCGATCGCGCAAGGGCTTTCGGACGGAGGGGTATTGCCGGTGCTTAAGCATCTGCCCGGCCACGGCCGGGCGACGGCCGACAGCCATGTACGGCTTCCGGTCGTTAATACCGATCGGGCCACCCTGGAAAACACTGATTTTGCAGCTTTTCGGCCGTTGGCGGCGTTACCGTTGGGGATGACCGCCCACGTTGTGTTTACAGCCATCGACCCTATCGCCCCGGCCACCATTTCACCAACTATAGTGCGTGACGTGATTCGTGATTCGATTGGTTTTAAGGGCCTCCTGATGAGCGACGACATCTCCATGGGAGCGCTTGAGGGTTCGATCGCCGAGCGTAGCAGCGCGGCGATCGCAGCCGGTTGCGATCTGGTGCTTCATTGCAACGGCGATATGGCGGAGATGATGTCCGTTGCCGCTGAAGCGCCCGTCCTCGCGGGCGAGACAGCGCGTCGCGCCGCGGCTGCTCTCGCCGCCAAGCGGGCGGCGGACCCAATCGACCCTATCGCAAGCCGCAACGAGTTCCTCAAACTGGTGGCAGGGGCGTGGCTGCCGCCACAATCAACCGCATGATGCCGGACGATTTCCAATTCGTAGCCGAATTTCCGGAGCGGGCGACCGACGAGCCCGCTCTGGTGATCGATGTCGAAGGGTTCGAAGGCCCGCTCGACTTGCTGTTGATGCTGGCGCGCCAGCAAAAAGTCGATCTGGCCAAAATCTCGATCCTGGCGCTGGCCGACCAATATCTCGCTTTCATCGAGGAAGCGCGCAAATTTCGACTCGAACTTGCCGCCGATTATTTGGTGATGGCGGCATGGCTCGCGTATTTGAAGTCGCGCTTGCTCCTGCCCGATCAGCACGAGCCGGAGGGCCTGAGCGCCGAGGATATGGCGACGGCGCTTGCGCAGCGCCTGCGCCGACTGGAAGCGATCCGCCAGTTTGCCGAGCAGTTGCTCAATCGACCGCAACTTGGACGACAGGTTTTTGCCCGCGGCCTGCCGGAGCCGATCGCCGAGATCAAAAAGCCGGAATGGTCGGCGACGCTCTACGACCTTCTTTCCGCATATGCCGGCCGGCGTCAGACCCAGGCTCGCTCTTTCGTCCGCATGCCGAAGCGCACCGTGTGGTCATTGGCCGAGGCGCGCGCCGCAGTGGAGCGTCTTATCGGCCAGACGGCCGACTGGTGCGCGCTCGATGAATTTCTGATCGCCTATATGGTCGAACCGTCGCTCGCCACGACGGTTCGCGCCTCGAGTTTCGCAGCTTCACTCGAATTGGTGCGCGAAGGCCGCATGGAGATGCATCAACACGCGGCATTTGCTCCGCTCTATGTCCGTAAGCGGCGGGACCAGGGCGAGGCGGCGGCTGCGGCGGAGTTGGGAAACCCATGAGGGGGAAACCGGAATGAGGGCGAGTGTGGCAAAGATGCGGGTGATCGAGGGCAATAAGAAAGATACCGAGGTGCGCGCCGAAGAGTTGCGCATACTCGAAGCCTTGTTGTTCGCCGCCGACGAGCCGCTCGACGAGAAGGTGTTGGCCGCGCGGTTGCCGGCCGGCGTCGATGCTCACGCGTTGCTTACCGAGCTGCAGAAGGAATACGCCCCGCGCGGCGTCAATCTCGTTCGCGTCGGCGGCAAATGGTCCCTGCGCACCGCGAGCGATCTCGCCTGGCTGTTGACGCGCGAAATGGTGGTCACACGAAAACTGTCGCGCGCGGCCATCGAAACATTGGCGATCGTCGCGTACCATCAGCCGGTTACGCGCGCCGAGATCGAGGATATCCGCGGCGTCACCACCTCGAAAGGCACGCTTGACGTGCTCCTGGAGACCGGGTGGATCCGGCTGCGCGGCCGCCGCAAGGCGCCCGGCCGGCCGGTGACTTATGGCACCAGCGAAGCGTTCATGTCGCATTTCGGCCTGGAGGCGATCAGCGACCTGCCCGGCCTCGATGAGCTGAAAGGGGCGGGCTTGATCGAGCAATCGCAGCCTTCCGGCTTTAGCATGCCGGTGCCGTCCGACGATCCCGCACTACGGGATGATGAGGACCCCCTGGAACCGGGCGATCTCGATTTGGGATTGGCCCCCAGGCCCGACCGGGCCGAGGAATAAGCCCAGTTTCTCAAGCCGGGTGTTGAGGTTAACTGCGGCGTGACGGCGCTCGCCGTTGTGCTTGTTTTTGCCACTCCCGACGCCTAGTTTGCAGTTAAAATCGCGGCTTCGCGCGGTCGCTGCCGCGGACGGAGGAGTTTATGGGTTCTTTGAGCATCTGGCATTGGCTGATCGTCGGTGCCGTCCTGCTGCTGGTGTTCGGCGGCCGTGGCAAGATTTCCGATATGATGGGTGACGTCGCCAAGGGCATCAAAGCCTTTAAGAAGGGCATGTCCGAGGAAGGGACCGACGCCAAGTCCGAAGCGCCGGTCAGGTCCATCGACCATCAGGCGAGCGACGCCAAGCGGCGCGCCGACGCCGAAAGCAAGGTCGGCGGCAGTTTGTCCTGACGCGCTTTGGCGCCAGCGCCTATTCGGCCGGCAGTTAAGCGGAACGGCGGTTGAGCCGGCCGGGGAGTTTCCATGTTCGATATCTCTTGGACCGAATTTCTGCTCATCGGCGTCGTCGCGCTGATTGTGATCGGACCAAAAGAGCTGCCGGCGGTGCTGCGCACGCTTGGTCAATACACCCGCAAGGTGCGCAGCATGGCCGCGGATTTCCAGGGCCAGTTTCAGGAGGCGATGCGGGAAGCTGAGATGGCCGACCTCAAGCAGCAGGTCGAAGACATCGCAACCGACATCAAGCAATACGATCCGCTCAAGGACGTGCGCACCGACGTTGAAGCTGCCGCCAAGGACATCAAGGCTTCGCTGGACCAGCCGGCGCTGATGACGTCCGGCGAGGCCGTTACCGAAGAAACAACCGCGCCGGAATTGCCGGCGCCCGCAAGCCTTCCGACGGAAACCGATGCGGTCGCGCCGCAAGCGCCCGAGTCCGCCGCCGAGCCGGTAACGACGAGACAGGCCGGATGAGCCAAGAGGATGAAGAAAAGCGGATTGAGGCGAGCAAAGCGCCGCTGATGGATCATTTGATCGAGCTGCGCGGGCGGCTGATCAAGGCAATCGCCGCTTTCGCGCTCGCGGCCGTGGTCTGTTTCTTCTTTGCCAAATATATCTTCAGCGTGCTGACCTGGCCGTACTTGTGGGTGGCTGGCGCGGAATCGAAATTTATCTACACCGGGCTGCTCGAATACTTTGTCGTGCAGCTCAAGCTCGCGCTGTTCGGCGCGGCGTTCATTTCGTTTCCGATTGTCGCGTCGCAAATCTATATGTTCGTCGCGCCGGGGCTTTATCGCAAGGAGCGGCATGCCTTCCTGCCATATCTCATCGCCACGCCGATCTTCTTCCTGCTTGGCTCAATGGTGGTCTACTTCATGGTGTGGCCGATGCTGGCGCGCTTTTCGCTCAGCATGCAGCAGTTCGGCGGGCCGGGTCAGCCGACCATCGAGCTGTTACCGAAAGTCCAGGACTACCTCAGCTTGATGATGAAGCTGGTGCTGGCTTTCGGCATTGCCTTCCAGTTGCCGGTGATCCTGACCCTGCTTGGCCGGGTCGGCATCATCACCTCGGCCCAGCTCAAATCGAAGCGCCGCTACTTTATCGTCATTGCGTTCGTGATCGCGGCCATCCTCACCCCGCCGGACGTGCTCAGCCAGATGTCGCTTGCACTGCCGCTGGTCGCCCTCTACGAGGGCTCGATCTGGTCGGTGCGTTGGGTGGAGAAGCGGGCGGCGGCGGAACGCGCGGCCGAAGCCGCGGCGGCGGCATCGAAGCCCGCGGAATGAATTCGCCTATAATGCTGTGGTTTCAATCTTGATTCGTCGTGGCCGGGTTTGACCCGGGCGTGACGCTCGGGCGATTGCATGCACGACATCCGTTTCATCCGCGACAATCCGCAAGCTTTCGACCGCGCACTGGCGCGGCGCGGGCTTGAGCCGCAGGCGCAGCGGCTGATTGAACTCGATCAAACGCGGCGGATTGCCATTCAAACGCTAGAAGAAGCGCAGGCGCGTCGCAATGAGGCGTCAAAGCTCATCGGTGCGGCGAAGAAAAGCAATGAAGAGGAAACCGCGCAAGCGCTGATGACCGAGGTCGCGGAACTCAAAGACTCTATTCCGAAGTTGGAAACGGAAGAAAAGGCGGCGTCAAAAGCGTTGGACGATGCACTGGCGGAAATTCCCAATTTGCCGGCGGATGATGTCCCCGACGGCAAGGACGCCAACGATAACGTCGAGCACCATCGCTTCGGTGCAAAACGCGAATATGCGTTCAAGCCGAAGCAGCATTTCGATCTCGGCGAGGCGCTCGGCGAAATGGATTTCGAGACCGCGGCGAAGCTTTCAGGCGCGCGCTTTGTGGTTTTGAAAAAGGGATTGGCGCGTCTTGAGCGTGCGCTCGGCCAGTTCATGCTCGATGTGCATACCAGCGAGCCGCACAATTATACCGAAATCGCGCCGCCATTGCTTGTTTCGAGTAGCGCAATGCGCGGGACCGCTCAACTGCCGAAGTTTGAGGATGACCAGTACTACAGCACATCGCTACGTCCTCGCGTCCCGACATCGGGAGCGCTGGACAATCTTACCGATGCTGGCAGACAATTTACGAACATTGCTGGTCAAAACTTTTCGACGGAAAACGACATACTGAATGCGATTGACCGGCTACCCGTGACCAAACTCAGAAAGGCCTCATGGGGCGATATAAAAGACTTTGTTCGTCGAACGGTCGAGACGGGGCGCGGGCTCAAGACTGATCTAGAAATCATCGTCGATGCCATGAAGGAGCATTACAATACGGTTCTTGCCGAAAGACTCTGGCTCATTCCCACTGCCGAAGTGCCGCTGACCAATCTCGTCCGCGAATCTATCGTCGATGAAGAAAAACTACCGATGCGGCTGACCGCCTGCACGCCATGCTTTCGCGCCGAGGCGGGCGCTGCCGGCAAGGACACGCGCGGCATGATCCGCCAGCATCAATTCACCAAGGTTGAGCTCGTCTCCATCACCACGCCGGAGCAATCGAAGGACGAACACGAGCGCATGTTGTCGTGCGCCGAAGAAATCCTGCGCCGGCTCGATCTGCATTATCGCGTGATGACGCTGTGCGCCGGCGATATGGGATTTGCCGCGCAGAAGACTTATGACATCGAAGTCTGGCTGCCAGGGCAGGGGATGTACCGCGAGATTTCTTCCTGCTCGAGCTGCGGCGAGTTCCAGGCGCGGCGCATGAACGCGCGCTACCGCAGCAAGGAAGGCCGGCAGGTACGGCCGGTCCACACCCTCAACGGCTCCGGTGTCGCCGTCGGCCGTGCGCTGATTGCAGTCATGGAGACGTATCAGCAGGAGAACGGCGCCATCGCCGTGCCGGACGCGCTCGCGCCGTATATGGGCGGCATCAAGAGCATCGAAAAGCAATAAGCCCGATGCGTATCCTCGTCACCAACGATGACGGTATCCATGCGGAGGGGCTCGACGTCTGCGAGAAGATCGCGCGCGAGATTTCCGACGACGTTTGGGTGATCGCGCCGGAATACGATCAGTCCGGTGTCGCGCATTCGCTGTCGCTCAACGATCCGCTGCGACTGCGGCAAGTGGCCGAGCGGCGCTTTGCGGTGCGCGGCACGCCGACCGACTGCGTCATCATGGGCGCACGCCATGTGCTCGCCGGCAAAGGCCCCGACCTCGTGCTCTCCGGCGTCAATCGCGGCCGCAACGCCGGCGAGGACGTGATTTACTCCGGCACTGTCGCCGGCGCGGTGGAGGGTACGGTGATCGGCGTTCCTTCGCTGGCACTCTCGCAAGCCTATGCCGCGCGCCTCGGCCGGCCGCCCTATTGGGAAACCAGCCTGCGCTTTGCGCCCGACATCATCCGCCGCGTTGTCGCGGAAGGCATACCGCGCGACGTGCTGATTAACGTCAATTTCCCCGATTGCCCGCCGGATCAGGTCAAGCGCATCCTGGTGACCACGCAGGGCAGGCGACAGCAGGAGCGGCTGGAAATCGATCAGCGCAAGGACGGCCGCGGCAATCCCTATTACTGGATCGCCTATGTGCGACACAGCTTCGTGCCCGCGGCAGAAGGCACCGACCTTGCCGCGCTCGAAGGCCATTGCATCGCGGTCACGCCGCTCAAGCTCGACATGACCGACGAGCCATATATGACGAAGCTTGCCGAACTTTTCGGCTGAAAAAATTCAAGCCTAAACAGCAGCCCGCGGCGCGGCTGCCTCGATGGCTTGCGCAAGCGCATCCGACTGGAAAGGCTTTTGCAGGGTCGGCGTCTGCCGGTACGGTTCGGGCACGCCGCGCTGGCCATAGCCGGTGGCAAAGACGAAGGGCAGTCCGCGCTCGACCAGAATCTCGACCACCGGCAAGATCGGCTGCCCGTTGAGATTGACGTCGAGGATGGCGACGTCGAATTCGCCTTGTTTCGCCAGCGCCACCGCTTCGTCGATGCGGCCCGCTTCACCGGCGAGCGTGTAGCCGAGGTCCGCCAGCATGTCCTGAAGCAACATGCGTATCATCAGTTCATCTTCGACGATGAGGACGCGTTTGCGTGCGCGGATGTCTTGCTCAGGTGTCATGCGAGGTACCGTGCTTCGCGGCGAGAATCACACAATACGTCTGGGCTCCCCCTCTGCGCAACATTTGCCGCTGGCGATGGTGCGCTTGAATTGACGCGCGATTAGGTGAACTCAGCTATGCCGTTTTCGGTTCCACGAATCGGCTAGAGATTATCGCGCCGTTTTGTTCACGCATGTACCCGCTGAGCCCTCGCAGTGGTAAAAGGTGACATTGTGGCCGCAATTCACGCCGACGACGTAGAGCGCATGGAGTTTCAGCTGGCGCTGCGACGGCGCGGCATTAGCGACCAGTTGGTGTTGCGCGCCATGGACGAGGTGCCACGCGAGCACTTCGTCTTGCCGGAGTACCGCGATGGCGCATACGCGGATCAGGCGCTGCCGATCGATTGCGGACAGACCATCAGCCAGCCTTACGTCGTCGCCTACATGACCGAGCAGCTTGCCGTCGAGCCGGAGCACCGCGTACTCGAAATCGGGACCGGGTCTGGCTATCAGGCTGCTATTCTGTCGCGGCTGGCGCGCGAGGTGATCAGCGTCGAACGCTACCGGACGCTCGCCGAAGGCGCACGCCAGCGGCTCAAGACACTCGGCTATTCCAATGTGATGGTTGTCGCCGGCGACGGGCTTGCGGGCGCGCCGGAGCATGCGCCATTCGACCGCATCATGGTCACCGCGGCCACTGAAGACGTGCCGCAAACGCTTGTCGATCAACTCGCCGAGGGCGGCAAGATGGTCATGCCGGTCGGCCCGCGCAACGGCGTTCAGCTGATCGTCAAATTGACGAAGACGCCCGGCGGCTTGGACCGGCAAGACCTGATCGCCGTCCGGTTTGTTCCCTTATTACCGGGGCGGGCACGAGAATTGTAACCATATTCACACCCTGACGACATTCTTAGAGTCTTACCCCGCTACTTAAACGCCTGTTTACCGCAACGTTGTTTATTCGCTTGTAGTTTTGGTTGCGTGCGGGCGGGTCATTCATGGGCGTGTCGCGTGGTTCGGCCATCAGGCCGCAAATGGTTGCCATTGCGTTAATGGGGCTGGGCGTTGCCGCCTGCACCGATTCCGGCCGTTTCTCCGACTTTAGATCCGATAGCAGCGCTCCTCGTGGCGACGTAACCGGCTCGATCTCGCAGAGCCCGAGCCGTGCTGTCGACAGCAAGCCGCTGCCGCGTCTGGCGAACGGCGGCACCTCCGGGGGTGGCCATGGCATGGGCTCCTACCAACCCGGCGGCGCCGATGTCACCGGCTCGCTGCCGGCCGCGCCTCCGCCGCCGACCTGGACCTGGGAGGGCGGTACACCGATTACGCTGGGCGCCGGCGAGAGCTTGGAAACGATTTCGCACCGCTACGGCGTGCCGGTTGCCGCCATCCTCGAGGCCAACAACATCAGCAACCCGGGGCTTGTGCATCCGGGCGAGCATTTGGTGATTCCGCGTCGCCGCGGCCCGACGGCGGCACTTTCGGCCCCGCAGACGCGCATCGCTTCGACGGCGCCTGCGATGCCGCCGCCCGGACCGGTCGGTCCGCCGCGGACCGCGCTGGCGCCGTCTTCGAGCGTACACGTCGTAGCGCCGGGTGAGACGCTGCACAGCATCGCGCGCCTTTACCGTAAGTCAGTGATGGCGATCGCCAAGGCCAACAATATTGCGCCCGACACGATGGTCAGGGTCGGCGACCGGGTTGTCATTCCGGACGTCCGTACGGCTGCCGCGGCGCCGCCGGCCGCCGCGCCGCAGGGCGAAGGCACGGTTGGATCGCTCGCCACCGCCGATTCGCCGCACAGCGCGCGGCTGGCCTCTCCAGTCGCCCCACAGGGTCAGGAAAGCCCGGTCAAAGCCGCCGAGCCGGCCGGCGGCCTGCCGTCATTCCGTTGGCCGGTTCGCGGTCGCGTCATCGCTGGCTTCGGACCTAAGCCGAGCGGCCTGCAGAACGACGGCATCAATCTGGCGGTGCCGGAAGGCACGCCGGTGAAGGCGGCCGAGGACGGGGTGGTTGCCTATGCCGGCAACGAGCTCAAGGGCTACGGCAATCTCGTGCTGCTTCGCCATAGCGACGGCTTCGTCACCGCTTACGCCAATGCCAGCGAAATACTGGTCAAGAAGGGCGACACGGTCAAACGCGGACAAGTGATCGCGAAATCGGGCCAGACCGGCAACGTCACGTCGCCGCAGCTTCACTTCGAGATCCGCAAAGGCGCAACGCCGGTCGATCCCGCGCAATATCTCAAAGGCGCATAGCTCGGACCGTCGTCAGTCGACGTCCGTCCTGACACCCAACCGTCCGGCCAAATCCTGGACGTATTGCCATGCAACGCGGCCGGAGCGCGCGCCGCGCGTCGTCGACCATTCGAGCGCCTCGCGGCGCAATTCCTCGCCGGCAAGCGGAATGCGATAGCGCGTGACGTAGCCCTCGACCATGGCAAGGTATTCGTCCTGGCTGCAGCGGTGAAAGCCAAGCCATAACCCGAAGCGATCCGACAGGGAGACTTTTTCCTCGACCGCTTCACCGGGGTTGATCGCGGTAGCGCGCTCGTTCTCGACCATGTCGCGCGCCATCAGATGGCGGCGATTCGAGGTCGCATAAAAGATCACATTCTCCGGGCGACCTTCGATGCCGCCTTCCAGCATCGTTTTGAGCGACTTGTACGATGTGTCTTCCGCGTCGAACGACAAGTCGTCGCAGAAAACGATGAAGCGCTGCCGCCGCTGCCGCAGCAGGTCCATCAGTTCCGGCAGCGATTCGATGTCCTCGCGGTGGATCTCAATAAGCTTTAGTCCGGCGGTGCGATGTGCGGCTCCGACCGCGGCATGCGCGGCCTTCACCAGCGACGATTTGCCCATGCCGCGTGCGCCCCACAGGAGCGCGTTGTTGGCCGGCAATCCGCGCGCGAAGCGCTCGGTGTTTTCCACCAGGAGGTCGCGCACGCGATCGATGCCCATGAGTAGCGACATCTCGACACGGTTCACGCGCGCCACCGCGGCGAGCCTTCGGCCCTCCGGATGCCAGACAAAGGCCTCGGCCGCGGAAAAATCGGGCTTGGACGGTTCGGCGGGAGCGAGCCGCTCCAAAGCATCGGCAATGCGGCGAAGAAAGTATTCATCGCCATGCCGACCGGAGGTCGGCAATTTCGATCCGCCACCGTCGCGTTGGGCTGTTTTGCCGCCCTGCCGTCGAGGAGGTTTGGTCATGTTTACACCGGGTTACGTCGACTTTCCGGTCATGCTGTAGCGGGGTGCTCCGACCCCCGCAAGCGCGCCGATAGGGGCCGCCGCGACGTTGCAATTAAGCCAACGGCAGCTATAGTCCGCGCCGATTTCCCGCGCAAAATCGGCCCTTAATCGTCATGGCCGGCGCGTCCCACAGTGGACCCGGAGGACTTAATGCTGATCACTCCCGCATACGCGCAAGGCCTGCCATTCGGTTTGGGGGGCGGCGACAGCAGCGGAATGATCACCTCGCTTCTGCCGCTCATTTTGATCGTCGTTATCATGTACTTTCTGGTGTTGCGTCCGCAGCAGCAGCGGGTGAAGCATCATCAGACAATGGTCAAGGCGCTGCGGCGCGGCGACACCGTCGTGACCAACGGTGGATTGGTCGGGAAGGTGACCAAAGTGGTCGATGACGAACAAATCGAGGTCGAAGTCTCCGACGGCGTGCGTGTGCGGCAGATGCGTTCGATGGTGTCGGAGGTGCGTGCCAAGGGCGAGCCGGTGAAAGACGAGAGCACAAGCTGAATCGGGTTTTCCAGCCGCCGCCGCGTTCGTAACGAGGACTGTCGCATCAATGTTGTTTTTTACGCGGTGGAAGGCGGCCGGTATTTTGCTCACGGCGCTGATCGTGTGTCTGTTCGCCCTGCCGAATTTTTTCTCCGAGAACGTGGTGCGGGCGTGGCCATCCTGGGCACAGCGCCACATCGTGCTGGGTCTCGATCTGCAAGGCGGTTCGAGCCTGCTCCTCGAAGTCGATACCGCCGCCGTTCGCAAGGAGCGGCTGCAGGGATTGGCCGACGACGTGCTGCGCACGCTGCGTCAGGCACGCATTGCGTTTACCGGCCGATCCATTCACGGCAATAGTGTCGAAGTCCGCATTACGCGCGAGAGCGATGTCGATAACGCAACCGCCAAACTACGCGAGCTGTCGCAGCCGCTGACCGGCATTCTCGGCAGCTCGGGTCAACGCAGCGTCGACATCACCGAAACCGGCGGCTTGATCACGCTTACGCCCTCGGACTCAGCCATCATCGAGCGTATCCGCCAGGCTGTCGATCAATCGATTCAGATCATCGAGCGGCGTGTCAACGAACTGGGCCTGGTCGAGCCGACCATTCAGCGTGAGGGCTCGTCGCGCATTCTCGTGCAGGTGCCGGGCCTGCAAGATCCGTCGCGCCTCAAAGCGATCCTCGGCAAGACCGCCAAGCTCGATTTCCGCATGGTCGACCTTTCGGCTACGGTGGAACAGGCGCAAGCGACGCACGTCCCGCAAGATTCAGAAATCCTGGACGGCGAGGGTGGCCAAAAATATGTGATCGAAAAACGCGTCCTGGTCTCCGGTGCCGACCTCGTGGACGCCCAGCCCGGTTTCGATCAGCGCAGCAACGAACCGATCGTCAGTTTCCGGTTCAATTCGAGCGGCGCCCGCAAGTTCGCCGAAGCGACGCAGGCCAATGTCGGCAAGCCGTTCGCCATCGTGCTCGACAACAAGGTCATCTCCGCGCCGGTGATCCGCGAACCCATTCTTGGCGGCTCCGGGCAGATTTCCGGCAACTTCACCATCCAGCAGGCCAACGATCTTTCCATTCTGCTGCGGGCCGGTGCCTTGCCGGCGCCGCTTACCGTCATTGAGGAACGCACCGTCGGCCCGGGCCTCGGCCAGGATTCGATCAACGCCGGCGAGCATGCCGCCTACGTCGGCGGCGCGCTGGTCATCTTCTTTATGCTGGTGACTTACGGACTATTCGGTCTGTTCGCCAACGTCGCGGTCGCCATCAACATCGTGATGATCTTTGGCGTGCTATCGATGCTCAGCGCGACGCTGACGTTGCCGGGCATTGCCGGTATCGTTCTGACGGTGGGTATCGCGGTGGATTCGAACGTGCTGATCTACGAGCGGATCCGCGAAGAGGTGCGTGCCGGCCGAACCGCGATCAGCGCGATCGACGCCGGGTTCTCGCGTGCGCTTTCCACCATCCTCGATTCCAATATCACCACCTTCATCGCCGCCGCCGTCCTGTTCTACATCGGAACCGGGCCGGTGCGTGGCTTCGCCGTGACGCTCGGCATCGGCATCCTGACCAGCTTGTTCACCGCGTTCACGTTGACGCGGCTGATCGTGGCCTATTGGGTGCGCGTATGGCGACCGCGCACCGTGCCGATCTAGCTCTCGGAAAGAACCATCGTGCGCCTTCTCCGCATTGTCCCCGATGACACCCGTTTCGACTTCATGCGCTTTCGGCGCATCAGTTTTCCGGTATCGGCAATGCTGTCGATCGCGGCGATCCTCCTCTACTTCTATCATGGGCTGAATTTCGGCATCGATTTTGTCGGCGGGACGCTGATGGAGGTGCAGACCAAGGCGGGGGCGGCCGATCTTGCCAAGATGCGCGGCACCATCGGGGCGCTTCATCTCGGCGATTTTCAGCTCCAGCAATTCGGTGCGCCCAATGACGTGCTGATCCGCATTTCCGAGCAGCCCGGCGGCGACGCGGCGCAGCAGGAAGCGGTGCAGAAGGTGCGCAACGCGCTTGGCAGCGAAGTCGAATACCGGCGCGTGGAAGTCGTCGGACCGAGCGTTTCTACCGAGCTTCTGTCTTACGGGACCATTGGGCTCGTACTCGCGATCGGGGCGATCCTGATTTACCTGTGGTTCCGGTTCGAGTGGCAATTCGCGCTCGGTGCGATGATCGCCAATGTGCACGATTTGGTGCTGACGGTCGGCTTCATGTCGCTGACGCACATCGACTTCGATCTCACCAGCATCGCGGCGCTTCTCACCATTCTCGGCTACTCGCTCAACGATACGGTGGTGATCTACGACCGTATTCGCGAGATGCTGCGTCGCTACAAGCGGATGCCGATGCCGGACCTGCTGAATGCGTCGATCAATGCGACGCTGTCGCGCTCGATTGTCACCCACTTGACGGTGTCGTTGTCGCTGCTTGCGCTCCTGCTGTTCGGCGGGCAGGCGATCCGCAGCTTTACGGCGACGATGATGTTCGGTGTCGTGCTGGTCGGCACCTATACATCGGTATTCATCGCGTCGCCGATCCTGATCTACCTCGGCGTCGGACGTACCCGGCAGGGTGAACCGGAAGGGACCGAAATCGAGGCGCCGCCGACCGCGCCGCAAGCGCCATCGTCTCCGCCGTCTTCGTCTAAAGCACCGTCCAAGCGCGCCAAAGCGCGCCGCTAGACTGACCACAACCATTTGATTCTGTTAGACTTGCCGCCATGCAGGACGCGTTCGCCTATTGCGGCGAGCTGGTTCGAACTGCGGACCGGGACCGCTACATCGCCTCGTTGTTCGCGCCGGTCGAGGTGCGAGGGGCTTTGCACGCGCTCTACGCGTTCAATGCCGAGCTTGCGCGCGTTCGCGAAGTGGCCCGCGAGGCATTGCCGGGCGAAATCCGCTTGCAATGGTGGGTCGATGTCATCAGCGGCGAGCGCCGTGACGAAGCCAATGCCAGTCCCGTCGCCACGGCGTTGCTCGCTACGATCGAGCGGTATGGATTGTCGCTGGCGGCGTTGCGCGATCTGATCGAGGCGCGCCGGTTCGATTTGTATCAAGAACCGATGGCCAGCATCGCCGAACTCGAGAGCTACGCGCGAAAAACCTCGTCGGCCATCCTGTCGCTCGGCGCACAGATCGTGGCGGCAACAGAGGCGACGGATGCGGCGGAGCCTGCCGGCATCGCGTATGCCATCGCGGGATTGTTGTACGCGCTTCCAGCTCACCTGACGCGGGGTCAGCTTTACCTTCCGGTCGACTTATTGGAACGCCATCACGTCCAGCAGCATGACCTGTTTGCCGGCCGATCTTCGGCTGGCCTGGAAAAGGCGGTGGCCGAGTTGCGGGCGACCGCGCGCCGGCATCTGGCGGCTGCAATCCCGCACCTGAGCGGACTGCCACAGGCAGCAATACCGGCGCTGCTGCCGGTCGCATTGGTACGCCCTGCGCTCGATCGCCTCGAACGAAGCGGCGCGTTGACGCCGGCCCAGCTGCCGTCGTGGCGGCGGCAATTGTCGATTTGGCGGGCGGCACGCAATCCTGCGCGGATCGTCGGCTGACAGGGTTTTCAGAAAGCGAAGCGCGGAGATAATACGGCCGGCAATCCAGCCATTCGCGAAACGGCTAGTGGAGCGGATTTAACATTCGCTACCCACCTAGCGGCAGCCTCGTGAAGCGAATGTCAAATCCAAAGCTCCACTAAGACTCATATTTGCTAGTGGTCCTTTTGATTCTAACATTCGCATGAGAAGCTGCCGAATACGG
>DATKRE010000103.1:0-4139 GCA_035532335.1 Xanthobacteraceae bacterium
CGGTTCGACCGAGGAAATCCGCCGCTATTGTTTGTTCGGCGCGCAGGCCTCGGGCAACGCCGACCGTTTCAAAGGTTTCGCCGAAGACTGTATGGCCGAGTACGATCTCGACGGCTGGAAGGTGCCGGACCTCACCGATCCCGGCGAGCTCAGCTATCACGTGCTGCGCAAGGGAAAGTAACGCTGCGGCCTTAACGCTAGTGGTGCGATTCTAACATCCGCATCCGCATTCGGCGGCTTCTCGTGCAAATGTCAGAATCAAAAGGACCACTAGCAAATATGAGTCTTGGTGGAGCTTTGGATTTGACATTCGCTTCACGAGTTTGCCGCTCGGTGGGTAGTGAATGTTAAATCCGCTCCACTAGCTCATCGGCAATAGCCCAAGCCGGCTCATCAGCGCGCGGTCGCGATCCTGCGCGGGATTGGGCGTAGTCAAAAGCTTCGGTCCGCAAAAAATCGAATTGGCGCCGGCCAAAAAGCACAACGCCTGCATTTCCTCACTCATGCTTTCGCGACCGGCAGACAGGCGCACCATCGATTGCGGCATGGCGATGCGAGCAACGGCAACCGTGCGCACGAACTCGATCGGATCGAGCGGCGGAACATCGGCCAGCGGCGTGCCGGCGACGCGCACCAGCATATTGATCGGCACCGATTCCGGGTGCGTCGGCAAATTCGCCAGTGTTTCGATCATGCCGACGCGGTCCTCGCGCGTCTCGCCCATGCCGACGATGCCGCCGCAGCACACGTGGATGCCGGCAGCGCGAACGTGTCCGAGCGTCACGAGGCGGTCATCATAAGTCCGCGTGGTGATGATCTCGCTGTAAAATTCCGGCGATGAGTCGAGGTTATGATTGTAGTAGTCGAGCCCCGCCGTCTTGAGCTCACGAGCCTGCGTGGCGGTAAGCATCCCGAGCGTTGCGCAAGTCTCAAGTCCGAGCGCCTTGACGCCCTCGATCATGGCACAGACCTGCGCAAGGTCGCGGTCCTTCGGCGAGCGCCAGGCGGCGCCCATGCAAAAGCGGCCGGCGCCGGCTTCACCTGCCGCGCGCGCTTGCGCCAGCACCGCATCAAGGGGCATCAGTTTTTCCGCGCGCACGCCGGTATCGTATTCGGCGCTTTGCGGACAATAGGCGCAGTCCTCCGGGCAGCCGCCAGTCTTGATCGACAGCAGTGTCGAGATCTGAACCGCCGCAGTATCGAAATTCGCCCGGTGGATGCTTTGCGCGCGGAACATCAGTTCGGGCAACGGCAAATCGAACAGCGCTCGCAATTCTTCGCGCGTCCAGTCGTGACGTGGAAGAGCGGCGTCGAACGCGGGCATCCGTGATTGCGGTTCGGTGATCGACATAAAAGCACCTTAACACCACGTCTCACCGGCGGGGAGAGGTAGTATTTGGAGTCGCTGCTTGCGAAGCGCGCGGGTGAGGGGGCGTAGAACGTGTCAAGTCGAACTGAGCGTTACAGCGATCAACTCATGCACCCCAGCAAGATTCTCGTAAACGTCAATGTTTGTGACGCGGACGATCTGGTAGCCGAGTGATTCGAGAATGCGTGTACGCTCGGCGTCGCGGGTTAACTCGGTTTTTGTCGAGTGTGTCGCGCCATCGACCTCAACGATCAACCTCCCGTCGAGCGTGACGAAATCGACGATATAGCGATCTATGGGATGCTGGCGTCGGGATGCTGGCGTCGGAATTTCCAGCGTACAAGCCGTCGGTTGCGCAGAACGCGCCACAGGCGTGCCTCAGCGCTGGTCTGGGTGGCGCGCAACTTACGCGCCTTTTTTCTGAGACGCTCCATCCCCCTCACCCGGCCGCAACGCGGCCGACCTCTCCCCGTCGGGGAGAGGTCATAAAAAAGAAAAGGCCCCGCGGTTTCCCGCGGGGCCGGTAGAGATCGCTGTCGCTAGATTAGTTCTTGGCGACGAGCGGCCTTGCTGCTTCCGGCGCCCAGAGCCGGAAGCCGAGGCGCGTCCAGATCGTCCAGCCGGATTCAGCGGTATTTTGCTGCCAGACTGTGTCGGTGGCCCAGACTTGCAGATCGACCGGGCCGAAGTCATAGCCGACCAGTCCGCCTGCGCCAATAAAGTTCTGATTGGCGCAGCCAAGCCCGGCGAGTGGCGAAGCGGCCATACCGGCGCAACCGGTGCCGCCGGCACGGTCAGAGGTGGTTTGCCAAACAAAATAGCCCACCGGACCAAACGACCACTTGCCCAGCTTGTACAGGGCATGCAGATCGCCGGCGAACTGGTTACCGTTCGTCCAACCATTGGCGAACGGGCTGCCGCCGATGGCGCCGCTGAAGCCTTGCGAGGCCGTGTAGACGTTGTAGACCATGTTAGCGGTCAGGTTCCAGTTGGCCGACAGATACGAAATCGCGAGGGCCGGTGAGAATGTCCAGAAATCCGGATTGGCAGTGCCAATAACCTTGGTCCCGATGGGGGCCTGGAAGCTGAACGCAACGCTGGTAAAGAAGCCGTTGCCCAAATTCCACGACAGGTTCAATGGCTGCCAGACCGTGTTGATGAACATGTTCTGCCAAGCGCAAAAATTCCCTCCAAGAGGGGCCGATGTACAGGTCGTGTTGGCGCTCACACCAGCGGGGTTTCCGTTACCCGTCCCGGCGTAGGCCGTCACGAACGGCTGAATCACAGCCACGGCATAACTGGCGCCAAGGAAGTGCCAGCCGGTCGCCCAGACGATTGGCACAACCGCGCCGAACGCACCCAGGCCTATGCCTCTACCGCTCTGGTTCGGTAGGGCATTGCCTTGATTGCCGGTCATCCCACCGTAAAGGCCTTCAAACGTCGTCAGGCCAGTGTAGAGGCCGGGCGGCGGTTGAGCACCGAGCGGAAGGCCGTTCGTGCCGCCCGCGAGGTATTGGAAATCGCCGGCTTCGATGGCGAAGCTCTTACTCACCGCCCCGCCCATCAGAAGCGCAGCCGCCGCGCCTCCCAGTATTAGTTGTTTCATTCGGGTCATTATGCCCCTCCGTGGTTTGTCCCCAAGACCCAGCGCAAGGATTTCCGCACGGGGCTTGACTCGTCGGCACGTCCTGCCAACTGCCGGCAGGGTCGTTCAAGCCAATAAAGATTGCAATGCTTTGTGCTGTTAGGTGCGGGGGGAAACGTCATTTCTACAGCCGTAGTGGCAAAAATGACACGGGAATGGTGCCTCCCGTCGCTTCCCGGCACATTTCATTTTCGCAAAATAAACGATTGAAAACAGATGATTAACTAGAAGCCACGCGTAGGCTGCTTGGCCAGTATCGCGTCGGCGGATGGCGCTCTGATTCGCACAGGCTGATGCAACCTCCGGCTGCCTGATTTCCCCGATTCGGGCGGACTCGGACGACTGCGAATCCCGCCCGCCAGCCCCGTCATGCGACTCTCGCTCACCAGAAATCGAGCGTCGGCCAGATTGTTTGTTCGTGCGAATGCATGAGCGAAGCGAGCCGTCCGACGTGCAGCACAATTGGCGTGAGGCCTTCGTTGTGTCGCAGCGCGAAGATGTGGCCGACGAACAACGAGTGATCGCCGCAGGCGTGGCGCGCGATCACTTTGGCGGCAATCGTCGCGTTGGCTTGCGCGAATAGCGGCGTCGCGCCGGCGTATTCATATTTTGGATCGACGCCTTCAACCGGGCGGCCGGCGAAATGCCCGATCAAAGTTTCCTGGCCGCGCCCGAGTATGTTGACGCCGAAGTGGCCGGCTTCCAGCAGGAACGCGTGCATCCGCGCTTTGAGACTGACCGAAATCACGCACAGCGGCGGATCGAGCGAGCCCGACATGAAAGCGTTGGCGGTCATGCCGCGGACCTCGCCACGCACCTGCGTGGTGATCACGGTAACGCCGGTGGCGAACGACGCCATGACTTGGCGGAAAAGTTCGTGCGTTACCTCGCCTAGCGCATCGGAGTGAGCCGCAGAAATTGTCATCGAAAAAACATATGGCGGCGCAGGCCTGGAGACAAGCCAAGCAGCGACAGCGTGCGTTCCTAGTGGAGCGGATTTAACATTCGCTACCCACCTAGCGGCAGCCTCGTGAAGCGAATGTCAAATCCAAAGCTCCACTAAGACTCATATTTGCTAGTGGTCCTTTTGATTCTAACATTCGCATGAGAAGCTGCCGAATACGG
>DATKRE010000104.1:0-5218 GCA_035532335.1 Xanthobacteraceae bacterium
GCCTGGACCGGCGTCTCGCGGGTGTTTTTATTCTGGGCCGCGTTCATTCTCTCGCGCCCGCTCGGCGCCACGCTCGGCGATTTCCTCGACAAGCCGGTGGCCGACGGCGGGCTTGCGTTGAGCCGCCCGCTCGCCTCCGCCATCATCGGCGCCTTCATCATCGTCTGCCTGATCGCGCTGCCGCAGCGCGCGGGGCGACACCCGGAGGGGTCGGGGGCGGCGGGATAATAGGGGCCGGGTGACGACTCGTCCCTCTATGCTACATTCGCGAAGGGCTTGCCTTCGTATCGGGGATGATCAGTGCTGACAGGCGACTTGCGCAACCAGATCGACGGCATCTGGAACGACTTCTGGTCGGGCGGCCTTTCCAACCCGCTGCAAGTCATCGAGCAGATCACCTACCTGATCTTCATCAAGCGCCTCGACGAGATGCAACAGCTCGCGGAAATGAGGGCGACGACGCTCGGCGAACCGCTGGAGCGCCGGATTTTTCCAGAGGGCTTTGATGGGCTGGGCAAGCCGGGGAAGAAGGACGACCCAGGGGAGCCTTTCGAAAATCTGCGTTGGTCGCGATTCAAGAATTTCGAACCACGGCGCATGTTCGACATCGTTGACGAGCATGTGTTTCCATTTCTGCGTGCGCTCAATGGCACCGGCAGCGCCTATGCGCAGCACATGCGCGATGCGCGCTTCCAGATTCCGACGCCCGCGCTGCTCGCTAAGGTCGTCGACAAGCTCGACAAGCTCGACGTCGGCTCGCGTGACACCAAAGGCGACGTTTACGAGTATATGCTGGCGAAGATCGCCAGCGCCGGGCAGAACGGTCAATTCCGCACGCCGCGCCACATCATCGCCACCATGGTCGAACTGGTCGCGCCGACGCCGGAAGACATCCTATGCGATCCGGCCTGCGGCACCTGTGGTTTCCCGATCGCGGTCGCCGAATATCTGCGCCAACATCACGCCACGCTGTTCCAGAGCGACAGGCAGCGCAAACACTTCCATGACGCGCTGTTCAACGGCTTCGACTTCGATCCGACCATGCTGCGCATCGGCGCCATGAACATGGTGCTGCACGGCATCGAAGGCGCCAACATCGCCTACCGCGACAGTCTCGCCGAGGATCATGCCGAGGATGCCGGCCGCTATTCGCTGGTGCTGGCCAATCCGCCGTTTGCCGGCTCGCTCGATAACGAGACCACCGCCAAGGATTTGCTGCGCGTGGTCAAGACCAAGAAGACCGAGCTTTTGTTCCTGGCGCTGTTCCTGCGGCTCCTGAAAGTCGGCGGCCGCGCCGCGGTCATCGTGCCGGACGGCGTGCTGTTCGGGTCTTCGAAGGCGCACAAGGAGTTCCGCCGCATCCTGATCGAGGACAACAAGCTCGACGCTGTGATCAAGCTGCCATCCGGCGTGTTCCGGCCCTATGCCGGCGTTTCCACTGCTATCCTGTTGTTCACTAAGACCGGCGTCGGGGGCACCGATCATGTCTGGTTCTACGACGTACGCGCCGACGGCTGGTCGCTCGACGACAAGCGCCAACCGCTCTTGTCCGACGACAAGCTCGGCCCGACGCCCGAAGCGCCGCTGACCGAAGCCGATGCTGCCAAGAACGATCTGCCGGACCTCGTGAAGCGTTGGGCAGAACGCAACGGCGCCGAGCGTGAGCGCCCACGCACCGCGCAGAGTTTTTGCGTGCCAAAGGCCGACATCGCCGCGGCCGGCTACGATCTTTCGCTCAACCGCCACAAGGAAGTCGAACACGAAGAACGCGCGCACGAAAGACCAGCAGCAATCCTCGCCGATCTGCGGCGGATCGAGTCGGAGATCAAAGCGGGCATGAAGCGGCTTGAGGAGATTGTCGGGTGACGGCGCGATCGTCAACGATTGGAGAAATCGTTTCGCCGGTCCAAACGTGGAATCCTTCATCCCAAACTCAGGATGGCACTTTTCGCTACATTGATCTGAGTTCTGTTGATAACGGGGCGAAGGTCGTACGCTCGATCCAAGATATTCGATTCGAAGATGCTCCTAGTCGAGCGCGACAGCTCGTCAAACGGGACGATGTTCTCGTTTCGACGGTGCGTCCAAATCTGAATGGTGTCGCAAAGTTGGACGACAAATTTGACGGAGCAACCGCCTCCACCGGCTTTTGCGTGTTAAGGCCGAAGCCTCAAGCAGTAAGCTCAAATTATCTATTTCAATGGGTTAAGAGTCCGATGTTCGTGTCGGACATGACAAGGAAAGCTACTGGACAAAGCTATCCAGCGGTTAGCGATCGCATAATTTCGGAATCTCTCGTTCCTCTGCCGCCGCTTGACGAGCAGCGGCGGATCGCAGCGATCCTAGATCAGACCGACGACCTACGCCGCAAGCGGCGGGGAGCGTTGGAAATGCTATCCTCGCTCCCGCAGATCATCTTCGATGATATGTTCGGCAACTGGTCTCGACCCGGATTCTATAGTTCCCTGATTGAACTTGGATCTCAACTCGATTTTTTGACTAGCGGCTCCCGCGGATGGGCAAAACATTACAGCGAAACAGGTAGCCTTTTCCTTCGAATTCAAAATGTACGCCACGATGAACTTAATTTAAATGATGTTGCTTTCGTCGATGCACCACCGACGGCCGAAGCGCTGCGCACTAAAGTTAAACCTGGTGACGTGTTGCTTAGCATAACAGCCGACTTAGGCAGGACCGCAGTAATACCGGCAAACATCGGCGACGCGTTCATCAACCAACACCTCTCAATACTGAGATCGTCAAAGCTCGAACCACGCTACCTGTCCGCAGCACTTTCTAGTCGCGCTGGTCAGATCGGCATACAAAAAAAGAACAGAGAAGGAGTAAAGGCGGGGCTGAGCTTTGACGATATCCGTACACTTAAAATTCCTGACATTGATCTTTCCACTCAAAGAGCTTTCGCCGCCCGGGCTGCCGAGGTTGATAAACTGAAAACTAAATACCATGCTCACCTCGCCAGGCTCGACGCCCTGTTCGCCTCGCTCCAGTATCGAGCTTTCCATGGCGAGTTGTGAAACAACTCCGTCACCCTGAGGCGCTCGGCGCGAAGCGACGAGCCTCGAAGGGCGAGGCCCCGGCGCTGGAGCTGCATCCTTCGAGGCCCGCCTTCGGCGGGCGCCTAGGATGACGTCTGTGGGTGCTTTTTACTGGCCTTCACCCTTAAGTTGTGCAAACTTTCGCTGCCTCCGACCATGAGCACGGAAGCCAAGGACGAATACAATTTCTCAAACGCCGAGCGCGGCCGATTTTAGCTTCCCGACGCCGTTCTGGTGTCGCCAAAGCCTGCGCAAGACGATCCGCCGCCGCCGTTGCCTAAAGGTAACGTATATGATACCAATTGATTGAGATCGTCGAGTGCCTGAACGCCCGCGGCGCCAGCCCCTTTCAGGCCTGGTTTTATTCTCTCGACCCACAGGCGGCGACGATCGTCACCGTGGCGATCGAGCGCATCAGAGACGGCAACACGTCGCGGGTAAAGACGATCGGCGAAGGCGTGGCGGAAATTCGGATCGACCGTGGTCCCGGTTATCGAATCTACTTTGGTTGGGACGGCAAGACGATCGTTGTGCTGCTTGGTGGCGGCACAAAGCGCCGACAACAGCGTGACATAGCCGACGCGATGGCGCTGTGGCGGCTTTACAAGGCGCGCAAAGTGACCGCGCGCAGGAGATAGGACTATGCCTCTGACCCGGAGCTTCAATGAAACGGTGCGAGAACGCGCGAGGCGCGATCCGGAATACCGCGCCGCGTTGTTCGGCGAGGCCGTACAGGCCTTGCTCGGCGGCGACCTCGACACGGCCAAAATCGCGTTACGCGCCTACATCAACGCCACCATCGGCTTTGAGAAATTGGCGGCAGCCACCGGCACGCCAGTCAAAAGCCTGATGCGCATGTTCGGCCCGAGCGGCAATCCGACCGCCGCCAATCTGTCAGAGGTCATCCGGGTGCTGCAGAAGAGGACCGGTGTACAGCTCGAAGTCAGGGCCTCGGCGGCGTGAGATCGCGATGTCGCAGTTCGCTTTCCTCAAAGCTGAATTTCGCGACATCTTCGCTCACGCCGAGCGAGCGGAAAATCTCGCGCATTCCGATCCGCGTGGCGCCGCCTTTTATACGCGGCTGGCACTGGAGACGGCCGTCCTCTGGCTGTTCCGCCATGACCGGACGCTGAAGGACCCGTTCGAGCCGACGCTGGCCGCACATCTCGCCGAGCCAAGCTTCAAGGCGCTGGTCGGTCAGACGGTCACCGTCAAAGCACGCTTCGTCAAAGACACCGGAAATCTGGCCGTGCACGGCAACGCGGTGTCGGCGGCGCAGGCCGCGACGTGTCTGCGTGAATTCTTCCACATTGCCTATTGGCTCGCGCACAATTACGCGCGAGGCGGCAAGCCGGCACCCGACGCTACGTTCCGCATTGAAGCGTTGCCACGCCTGACGCAGGTGCCGGCGCAGACCTTGGCGCAATTGCAGGAGATCGGCCGCCGCTTCAAGGATACCGTCGAACAACGCGAACAGGCCGAAGCCGCGCGCCGTGTCAGCGAAGACGGTCGCGCCGCGCTCGAAGCCGAGATCAAGGCCGCTGCAGGATCAGATCGCGACGATCAAGGCCGCTAACCAGGCTGCGGCCGATCCACACGATTATCGCGAAGCCGAGACCCGCGATCTCTTCATCGATCTATTGCTGCGGGAAGCCGGCTTCGACCCCAAAGCACCGGACACCGCGGAGGTCCGCGTCACCGGTATGCCGAACGTGCCGGGCGAGGGCTTCGTCGATTACGTATTGCGCGGTGATGACGGCAAGCCGCTCGCGGTGGTCGAGGCCAAGCGTACCCGCAAGGACCCGCGCGTCGGCCAGCAACAGGCCAAACTCTATGCCGATTGCCTGGAGCAGGAATACGGCCAGCGGCCGATCATTTTCTATACCAACGGCTATGAGCATTGGATTTGGGACGACACGCGCCATCCGCCGCGGCCGATTCAGGGTTTTCTAAAAAAGGACGAGCTAGTGGTCTGATACATTCGGACGATTCCCAAATTGTCCGAAGCAGTTCAAGCTCTCATCATGAGAGCAGGAATTGTCGTGAACGTTACCCGAGCGGATCGCCGTCGGCTTGAGTCGATCATCTTGGATCGCAGCGCACCGCAAAAGCACGTGTGGCGCGCCAACATCATCCTCGCGACGGCCGACGGCTGCGGCACC
>DATKRE010000105.1:0-20622 GCA_035532335.1 Xanthobacteraceae bacterium
ATCTCGTAGCCAAGGTCCTCGACGATGCGGCGGATCTTGGTCACCTGTTCGGCGTTGCTTTTGGCGAGCTTGCCCGGGCCGATATAGAGCGAGTCCTCAAGGCCGACGCGGATGTTGCCGCCCATCATCGCGGCGTTGGTGGCGAAATTCATCTGATGGCGGCCGCCGGCCAGCACCGACCAGTAATATTGATCGCCGAACAGGCGATCCGCGGTTCGCTTCATGAACAGCAGGTTGTCGAGCTCGGGGCCGATGCCGCCGAGAATGCCGAAAATAAGTTGCAGGAACACCGGCGGTTTGAACATGCCGCGATCGACGCAATGGGCGAGATTGTACAGGTGGCCGGTGTCGTAACATTCGTGCTCGAATTTGACGCCGTGCCCTTCGCCGAGAAGATTGGCGATCTTTTCGATGTCGCGAAACGTATTGGGAAAAATGTAGCCGTCGGAATTCAACAGGTAGCCTTCCTCCCAGTCGTATTTCCAATTCTTGAAGCGCTTCGCCATCGGATACAAAGCGAAGTTCATCGAACCCATGTTGAGCGAGCACATCTCCGGCGAGAACGTCTGCGCCGCGGAGATGCGCTGCTCCACCGTCATGGTGACGGCGCCGCCGGTCGTGATGTTCACCACCGCGTCGGTCGCCTGCTTGATGCGCGGCAGAAATTGCCTGAACACCTCCGGGTCGGGCGATGGCCGGCCGTCCTTCGGATCGCGCGCGTGCAGGTGCAGGATGGCGGCGCCGGCCTTGGCGGCATCGACCGCTTGCGTTGCGATCTGGTCGGGCGTGATCGGCAGCGCGTCCGACATGGTCGGCGTGTGGATCGAGCCGGTGATCGCGCAACTGATAATGATCTTGTTCGCCATTGGACGTTCTCCCTTTTGTTTGTGTTATGCGCGTTTTGCCTCGCCGGCGCCACCGGCGTCGCGGACGACGGTGCGTTCCAGCGGAAAGATCTGCCAGCCGAAGCGCTCGACAATCAGGCCCCAGATGCCCTTCGGCGCCGCCAGCATGACGATGATCGCGACGGCGCCGAGCATGAGCAGATAGATGGTGCCGAGATCGGCCAGCGTTTGCCGGAGCGCGAAGAATACGATGGTGCCGATAATCGGACCCTCGATGCGCCCGATGCCGCCGATCACGGTGATGAAGATCACGAACGCCGTCCAGTCGTTGACGCTGAAAGCTGAATCGGGCGAAACGCGCAGCCGCTGGAAGAAGATCAACGCGCCGACCATCGCGGTGCCGGCTGCGGTGAAGATGTAGACCAGCACCTTGGTGCGCTGGACGTCGATGCCATTGCAGGTCGCCGCCAGTTCGCTGTCGCGGATCGCCTTGAGCGCCAGACCATAGCGCGAGCGAAGCAGCAACACGATCAGCGCCAGAATGGCCACCACCAGCGCCAGCGCGATCCAGTACACCAGAAAATCGCGCAGCTGCCGGGTCGAAGCGATGGCGAGCACGATATGCGCCGGCAGGCTGGTGCCAGAGCCGCCGCCGAGCACGGACACCTGTGAAGCGATCAGACGAAAAACCTCGGCAATGATCCAGGTGCCGATCGCGAAATAGTGGCCGCGCAAGCGGAAGACCAGCGCAGCGACGGGAATCGCGACCAGCGCGGCGATGACGCCGGCGAGCGGGATCGCCCAAAGCGGCGGCACGCCGCCGAGAATGGCGAAGCCGAAAAGAAGATAGGCGCCGAGGCCGACATAGGCCTGCTGGCCGACCGACACCAGGCCGGCATAGCCGGCGAGCAGATTCCACAAGCTTGCCAGCGCGACATAGGTGTAGATCTGCGACAGCAATTGGAGATCGTCGCGGCCGCCCCAAAACGGCGCGGCGACGAGCACCACCAGCGCCACGGCGCTGGCCACCATGCCGATGCGGCTCGAGCGGCTGGCAAAGCCGACACGGATACTCATGAGCGAATACTCATGTGCGAATACTCATGTGCGAATCTTTGGGAACAGTCCTTCCGGACGCACGGCGAGAATGACGAGAAAGGCGACGTGACCGGCCAGGATTTGCCAGCCCGGATTAATGTGGGCGCCAATCGCCTGCGCGACGCCAAGCACCAGGCCGCCGGCGAACGTACCCCACAGGCTGCCGAGCCCGCCGATGATCACCGCCTCGAAGCCGAAAATCAGCCGGGCCGGCCCGATCGAAGGATCGAAGTTGGCGCGAATGGCAAGAAACACGCCGGCAATCGCCACGACGGCAAGCGAGAGCGCCATCGCCAGGGCAAAAACGTGCCGGTTGTCGAGGCCCATCAGTTGCGCCACCGCCGGGTTGTCGGCGGTCGCACGGAACGCGCGGCCGAGCGCGGTGCGATAGAATATGAATTGCAACGCCGCGATCACGGCAATGGCGACGACGAATTGCAGCAGCGGCATCGCGCCGACATAGACGCCATCGAACAACCGGTAGGTCGCCACCTCGATGTGGCCGGCGTCGAGCTTGCGGTCGTCGGCGGTGAACAGCGCCAGCAGCCCGTTTTGGATGATCACCGACAGACCGAACGTCACCAACAGCGGCGGCAGCAAATCGTCGCCCAGCGTGCGATTGAGCACCAAGCGTTGCAGCACGTAGCCGATTACCGCCATCAGCGCCACCACAATGACCAGTGAAAGGAGCGGACCGATGCCGAGCGTCTCGGTGGTCACCAGCGCGACGTAAGCGGCGAGCACGATGAGATCGCCATGGGCGATGTTGACCAGCCGCATGACGCCGAAGATGAGCGAGAGGCCGGCGGCGAACATGGCGTAAAGGCCGCCGACCAGTACACCTTGCAGAATGACGTTGAACCAATCGGTCATCGGCGTCTCACACCCCGAAATACGCGGCGGCGATCGCTTCGCGGGTCAAATCCTTGGCCGCGCCGGTGAGCGCGACACGCCCCTCTTGCAGGCAATAGACGCGTTGCGTCGCTTTGAGCGCCTGCACCACGTCCTGCTCGACCAGGATCAGCGAAATTCCCTCGGCCAAAATCGCCGGCAGCCGCGCGTAAATCTCGCGCACCACAATCGGCGCCAGGCCAAGACTGAGTTCGTCGCAAAGCAGGAGTTTCGGATTGGACATCAACCCGCGGGCAATCGCGACCATTTGCTGCTGCCCGCCGGAAAGCGCCGTGCTGGGCAAGTGCCGGCGTTCCTCAAGCCCGGGAAACAACTGGTAGATGCGTTGCAGATTCCACGGTCCGGCGCGGTTGAGCTGGCCGCCGATCAGGAGGTTTTCCTCGACGCTGAGCGAACTGAACAGGCCGCGCCCCTCCGGTACCAGCGCGATACCGCGCGCCGCCACCGCGTGCGCGGGCATGCCGCCGATCGGCGCGCCGCCGAAAACAATCGCGTCGGGCCGTGCCGGCAACAAACCGGCTATGGTTTTCAGAAGCGTGCTCTTGCCGGCGCCGTTGGCGCCGATCACTGCAATCGCCTCGCCGGGCCGGACCTCCATCGACAGCCCGAACAGCGCCTGGAAGTCGCCGTAGAAAGCGTCGAGATCGCGTACCGAGAGCAGCGGCGGCTCAGACATCGGTCTCGATCCCCATGTAGATTTCGGTCACCGCCGGGCTTTTTATCACCGTGTGCGGATCGCCCGCCGCGATGAACGCACCGTTGTGCAGGACGAGCAGCCGATCGATGCTGGCAAGCAACGCATGCACGACGTGCTCGATCCAGACGATCGACACGCCGCTCCGCCTGATGTCGGCGATAAGCCCGATCAGCACGTGGCATTCGCGCTCGGTCAGTCCGCCGGCCACTTCGTCGAGCAAGAGAACGCGCGGATCGGTGGCGAGCGCCCGCGCCAGCTCCAACCTTTTGCGGTCGATCAGCGTCAGGCTGCCGGCGCGGCGGTTGGCCTTCTCGCCCAGCCCGCAACGATCGAGAATATCCATGCAGCCCTGATAGACTTCGCGCTCGCGCCGGCGGCCGCCGAACGCGGCAGCCACCACCAGATTTTCGAACACGCTCATGCCGGCGAACGGCAGCGGGACCTGGAACGACCGGCCGATGCCGATTGTGCAGCGTTGCGCCGGCGAGATGTGGGTGATGTCGCGGCCGGCATAGAGCACGCGGCCGGAATCGGGCGCCACCGTGCCACTGATAATCCCGAACAACGTCGTCTTGCCGGCGCCGTTCGGTCCGATGATGCCGAGCGATTCGCCTTCGGCCAAAGCAAGGTCGATGCCGTTGGCGATGACGATTGCTCCAAAATGCTTGGAGACTTTGTCCAGTGCTAAAATCGGTGAATTCATCGGCCGGCTCGCGGAGGGTGCCTATGGAGGCAGGCGAGCCGGTTTTGTCAATCATCGCTCGCCGCCGATATGCAACGTGCCGATCCGAGCCCTGCTATTTGCGCGCGAGTGCCCGCAATTGACCTCGCCCCGCTTTGCCAGCATGCTTGACGGCTGCCAGACCGGAGATATCCGCGATGCCCGTACGCTTTGCGACTCTGCTTGTCGCTGCGAGCCTGTCGCTTTTCGGCGCCGTGTGCGCCTTCGGCGCCGAACCGAGCGCCGCGGGCCTGTGGCAGGGGCTCGACAAGGACAGCGGCGAGCCGACCGCCTGGTTCCTGATTCGCGATAGCGGTGGCGTCTATGAGGGACTGATCGTGCGAATGTTCCTCAAACCGGGCGAAACCGCCGACGTTGTGTGCGATCGGTGCACTGATGACCGCCACAATAAGCCGTGGCTCGGTTTGGACATCATTCGCGGCATGAAACGCGACGGCCTGAACTATAACGACGGCAGCATTCTCGATCCGCGTTACGGGCAAATTTACAGCGCCAAGATGACGCTCGCGCCGGACGGGCAAAGCCTCATCGTGCGCGGCTATCTCGGCATTTCACTGCTGGGACAAGATCGATACTGGACGCGGTTGCCGGACGCGGCTTACCACGAGATCGATCCGCGCTTTAACCCCGACCCCGGCGCGCACCGGCCTAAAACGCCATCCAGGCCGACGAATTCCGCGATCCACTAAACGAACAAACACTTGCCGCTTAATCGGCCGCGCCAATGGCCTTACGGCGGGCGTGCTCGCGCACCTGCTGCTCGCGCGGCTTACCCATCAGCACCGGCTGAAAGACCGCCGCCGCGGTCATCGTGGTCAACAGCGCAATCGCCAGCAATTTGCCCATGCTCGAGGTGCCTGGGTCGCTGGAGAAATACAGGCTGCCGAAGGCGGTCGCCGTGGTACAGGCGCTGAACGTCACCGCGCGGGTGAGCACCGACTGCAACAGCTTGGTCTGCCCTTCGCGCCAGGCCATGATGTAATAGATTTTGAAGGCCACACCGACGCCGAGCAAAAGCGGCAGCGCGATGATGTTGGCGAAATTGAGCGGCATATCGATCGCCACACAGATTTCGAGTGTAACGACGCCGGCCACCAAAAGCGGAATCAGCGTCAGCAACACGTCGCCGAGCCGCCGCAACGTGAGCCACAACAACACGGCGATCGATAACAGCGCCCAGGCCGCCGCCTGCAAAAACGCGGTGATGATGGTGCGGCGCGCTTCCAGAATCGAGATCGGACCTTCGGTGGCATTCGGCTCGACTTGCAGAACATCGTGGGCGAACGTCCGCAACGTCGTATTATCGTTGGCGTTGCCGCTCGGCGAGATCTGCAAGCGTGCCTTGCCGTCCGCCGTGACCCACTGCGCGACAAGACTTTGCGGCAAATTTTCCCGGGTAATCTGCTTGGCCTTGAGGAGATTGCGCACATCGTCAAGCGCCGTTTGCAACGGCTGAACGAAAGCCACCTCGGCGCGCTGGCGCGCGGCGCTATCGCCCTTCGCCAGCGTCGTCATCGCTGCCACCAGCCGTCTGGCAGCGTCCGGCCCGGGGCCGCTGGTGTTGCCCGCAAGCTTGGTCAACACATCGACCGTCGAATTGATAACGGCGACGTTCTCGGCGTCGGTCGGTGGTGGGCTGACCGTATTGGGCGACAGCGCCGGCCCCAGCGTTGCGGCGGCCGCCTTGATCTGCTCGAGCTTCTGGTCCTGGTGCTCGGGTATGAAGGTCGACAACGTTACGGCGCGCTCCACCTGCGGCAAGGTCAGAATTTTGGACGCCATCTTGTCCGCCGCCGCCAGCGACGGCTCCAGCACCTCGATGTCGTTGGCGCCGCCTGAGCCCTGCCGCTCGAGTTGCAGATAGGTCGCGACCGCCTCGCCGTTTGGGTTGCGCAGGTTCATCGGATTGAAATCGAACCGCAGCCAATACAGCAGCGGCGACGCGCCGAGAATCGCAATAGCGGTGATAATGAGGATCGGCGTGCGGTTGCGTTCGAGAAAATCATCGACCGGCCCGAGAAAGCTATAGCCGAGTTGGTGCGGCTCGCTGCGCAGCTTGAAGCGGCTCAACATCGCCGGCAACAGCGTGATGCTGGTAGTGAAAGCGATCAACATGCCAACGCCGGCGATCAATCCGAGTTCGGACAATCCTTTATAGGCCGTCGGCAGGAAGGACAGAAAACCAGCCGCGGTTGCGAGCGCCGCCAGCGTCAGCGGCGCTCCGGCGCGCCGGCCGGCATGCATCAGCGCCTCGTACAAGCCGTCGACTTGATGCCGCTCGGCCCGGTAACGGACGCTGAACTGAAGCCCGAAGTCGACGCCAAGGCCGACAAACAGCACGGCAAAATAAACCGAGATCAGATTGAGTGAGCCGACCATCAGCAAGCCGAGCGCAGCGGTGATCGAGAGGCCGACGGCGAGGCTGACGAACACCGCGAAAATGATGCTCCACCAGCGCAACGCCATCCATAGGATGAACAGCACAACGGCGATCGTCAGCACCGCGTTGAGCACCGCATTGTCTTTGATGGTGGCGAATTCCTCGTCGTTCATCGGTACCGGGCCGGTCAACCGCACACGCGCCTGATAAGTGGAGGCGAGGTTGAGATCGGCAGCCGCCTTGCGGATGGCGTTGCTTGCTTTGATCCCCGGTTCCAACTCGGAATAGTCGAGCACCGCTTGAATGCGCAGGTATTTTATGAGGTCGGTCGGTTTCGGCGCCTGGCCCTGAACCAGCACGTGCCAGGAGAAGTTCGCCGGCTTGCCGGCATTGACCTGATCGAGCGTGTCGGCGGCACGCGTCAGCGGCCAAACCATGTCGTCAAGCTTGAGTCGGCCGGATTGAACTCCCAGCAACCCGAATTGCAGAGTGCGGATCACGCCGCGCAGACTGGGATCGGCGGCCAGCACCTGCACGAGACGCTGGGCCTTTTGCAGAAGAGCAAGCTGTTTGCCAAGCGCGTCGATCGGAGCGAACAAAAGACCGTTCTCGGCAAAGAATGCCCCGCCCTGCGGCTCGTCGACATTGCGAAAGACATTCTTCTGTTGCGCCAGCCGGCCCACCAGAGCCGTGGTTGCTGCCTCGACCTTTTCCGGCGTCGGCGCGTCAATGACCGCAACGATGGTGTCGAATTGCGGAAATTCCTTTTCGAACGCCAGTTCACGCTGCCGGCCCGGACTGTTGCTGGAGATCAGCTGGTTGATGTCCGTGGTCATCGAAAAGTGCGTGGCCGCGTGCCAGCCGGACAGCACGGCAACCAACAACAGGCCGCCGATCACCCACCACGAGTAGTGAATGCAAAAGCGAATCGTACGGACGACAAAGGCAGTGAGCGTTTTCATGGGCTGTTAAGCGACAAACCAACGTTTGAGGCGTTAAGACAAGGGCAAAATGGCGGCACCCCGGTCCGGCCCGCCGGCCGGGTGCGGCCAAAGAGGCGCCGCCGCTGGGGGCGCATGGTCATTTGAATCAATCATGGAATCTCCAGCCACGGGCTGCGCGCTCTAGATGCCCGAAATGCCCTAAAAGTAAAATCATGGATATATTCCTATTTCTTGCCCGTCCCCGGGTGGCATTTGGCCAACTGGACAAGGTGCTTTTTTACCCGCAAAGGTGGCCCCGCGCCGGGGCCTCATTGCGACCCAGATACCCGCCAGCAAGGCCAAGAAGCGGGCTTGATTGTTACAACATCGTGGCCAAGTTGATTGTCACGGCCGCGCGGCCGAAGTATTGAAAATGGAATACGGCAGGGCGGCCTGCCACGATTGCGGCGCGTGGCCGCGGTCCGGCAGCCCCGGAGGTCTCTGATGAAGGTCATACTCGCCCAACCGCGCGGATTTTGTGCCGGTGTCGTTCGCGCGATCGAGATCGTCGAGCGAGCGCTGCAAAAATACGGTCCGCCGGTCTATGTGCGTCACGAGATCGTGCATAACAAGCATGTGGTCGAGAGCCTCAAGGCCAAGGGTGCGCATTTCGTCGAACACCTGTCCGAAGTTCCGCCGCACGCGGTAACCATTTTCAGCGCGCACGGCGTCGCCAAGAGCGTCGAGGAAGAAGCCGCATTGCGCGAGTTGCCGGTGCTCAACGCGACCTGCCCGCTGGTCACCAAAGTGCACAATCAAGGCAAACGCTACGTCGCGCAGGGCCGCCGGCTCATTCTCATCGGCCACGCCGGTCATCCGGAAGTCGAGGGCACCATGGGCCAGATTTCCGAACCGGTGACCCTGGTGCAGACCGAAACCGATGTCGACAAGCTCGAACTTCCCTCCGACACCCCCGTCGCCTACGTCACTCAGACAACGCTGAGCGTTGACGACACCCGCGGCATCATCGCCGCGCTGCATCGCCGGTTCACCGACATCGTCGGACCGGAGACGCGCGACATTTGTTATGCCACGCAAAACCGGCAGACCGCGGTGCGCGAACTTTCGACGTTGGTGGACGTTATCCTGGTGGTCGGCGCCAAGAATAGTTCCAATTCCAATCGGCTGCGCGAGATCGGCCACGAGGTCGGTACTCCCTGCTATCTGATCGCCGACGGCAGTGAAGTTGAGCCCGAGTGGTTTGAGGGCGCGCAGACGGTCGGTATCACGGCCGGCGCCTCGGCACCGGAGGTGCTGGTGGAGGATGTGATCGATGCGCTTCGCCGGCTCGGCCCGGTGGAAGTCAGCGAACTCACCGGCCGGCAGGAGACCATTGAATTTCGCCTGCCGCCGGAATTGACTGACAACAGGCCAATGGCGCGCGCCGCCGCCAAGGTCTAAACCGCCGCCGGTGGGCGACAGGACTCAGGCAAGCAACAAGACCCGCAAACAACAAGACTCGCGAACAACAAGACGCACAGGCAAACAAGAAAAAGGAATCGGTTGTGACCGTATCATTACGACAGAAGGTTGCCGTCGGAACGTATGTGATGAAGCAGAAGCTCACGGGGCAAAAACGCTACCCGTTGGTGCTGATGCTCGAGCCGTTGTTCCGCTGCAATCTCGCCTGCTTCGGCTGCGGCAAGATCGATTATCCCGACGCGATTTTGAACAAGCGCCTTTCGGTAAAGGAATGTCTCGACGCGGTCGACGAGTGCGGCGCGCCGATGGTCGCTATTCCGGGCGGCGAACCGCTGATCCACAAAGAGATCGGCGAGATCGTCAAGGGCATCGTTGCGCGCAAAAAGTTCGTGTCGCTGTGCACCAACGCACTGCTGCTGGAGAAGAAGCTCGATGTGTTCGAGCCGTCGCAATATTTGTTCTTCTCGGTGCATCTCGACGGTCTCAAGCAGCATCACGACAAGTCGGTGTGCATGGAAGGCGGCTACGAAAGGGCGATTTCGGCAATCAAGGCGGCGCAAGCCAAGGGCTTCACCGTCAACGTCAACTGCACGGTCTATGACGGACATCCGGCCGAGGACATCGCCAAATTCCTGGATCTTGCCAAGGAAATGGGCGTCGGCGTTTCGATTTCGCCGGGTTATGCCTATGAGCGGGCGCCCGATCAGGCGCACTTCCTGGCGCGCAAAAAGACCAAAGAACTATTCCGACAAGTGTTCGAGCTCGGCAAGAACAAGAACTGGAACATCACGCACTCCAGCATGTTCCTCGACTTCCTCGCCGGCAACCAGGAATTCCATTGCACGCCGTGGGGCATGCCGACGCGCAACATTTTCGGCTGGCAGAAGCCATGCTACCTGCTCGGCGAAGGCTACGCCAAGACCTTCAAGGAGCTGATGGAGACCACCGACTGGGATGCCTACGGCACCGGCCGCTACGAGAAGTGCGCGAACTGCATGGCGCATTGCGGCTACGAGGCGACCGCGACGGAAGCCATCGTGCAGCATCCGCTGAAGGCGGCGATGATCTCGTTACGCGGCGTGCGAACCGAGGGCCCGATGGCGCCGGAAATCGATATGACGCAGCAGCGGCCGGCCCAATACATGTTCGATTCAAACGTGCAGCTGACGCTCTCGCAGATCCGGTCCAACGAAGCGCGCGAGAAAGCGGCCAAGGCGGCCGCCAAGGAAGCGGCGCAGACTTCGGTGAGCGCGGCGTAATTTGCCAGTCATTCCGGGGCGGCCCCAAGGCCGAGCCCGGAATCCATCGTTACACAATGAGCGGATGAATTCCGGCGGTACAAGATCCAATAACCGCAGGGGTTATCGATTCCGGGTTCCTCGCGGAGCCTGCCATCGGGACGCGCGACTTCGCGCGGTCCCGTTGGCTCGGCCTCGGAACGACAACTATTAGCGATCTCTTACACCGCCCTCGCCCGCAGCGTCGGAATTTTGCTGACGTCCTCTTCGCGTTCTGCATGCCAAGTATCGTAAGCGCCCTGCATACGCACCCAAACCGCCGCACCATCGCCGAACAGCTTGCCGAGCCGAACCGCAAATGAGGGCGAAACCGGCTTACGCTCGCGCAAAATATCGTAGAGATGCTGGCGCGAAATCCCGAGCAGCCGCGCAATTTCGGATTTGCTGCGTCCGATTGCCGGAATTACATCCTCACGCAACAAAGCACCCGGGTGCGTCGGGCAACGAGCTGCATTGCGCTTGGCGACGTAAGCCATAACGGCTCTCCTTAGTGATATTGCTCGAAATCGACGCGACAGGAGTCGCCATCTTCGAATTCGAACGTTATGCACCATGATCCATTGACGTGGACCGAATAGCGCGTCGGTTGAAAACCGCGCAGTGGATGAAAATCAAAGCCGGGAAGATTCATTTCCTCCGGCCGCGCAATCACATCCATACGATCCAGGCGGCGCAGGATACGGGCATGCATCCTGGCATCGACCCTAACGGTTCTCCCGCGCTCCCAGAGTTCAGCGAGCCCCTTGCTCTTGAAGCTTCTGATCACGATACAGGCCGTAAGCCAAAAGCTGTCAACTGTCAATTAATAGCTTACGCAGGGCTTTACATCCCCCACGCCACGCTTTTGTGGTTGCCGCGTTTCAGGTTGCGGTAGCGCGCCATCGCCCACAGCGGGAAGAATTTCGCATAGCCGTGGTAGCGCAGATAGAACACGCGCGGGAAACCGGTCGCAGTGTAGCGCTGTTCGTCCCAGAAGCCGTCGGCGCCTTGGTTTCGCGCCAGATAATCGATGCCGCGCGCCACCGCCGGATGATCGATTTCGCCGGCGGCCATCAGGCCAAGGAGCGCCCAGGCGGTTTGTGACGCCGTCGATGGTACCGGCTCGTAGCCGCGATAGTCGAGCTTGTAACTTGCGCCGTCTTCGCCCCAGCCGCCGTCCTCGTTCTGGATGGCGGCAAGCCAAGCCACCGCCTTGCGCATCTGCGGCGCCGCGCGATCGACCCCCACCATGTTGAGCGCGCACAACACCGACCAGGTGCCGTAGATGTAATTCATGCCCCAGCGGCCGAACCAGCTGCCTTCCGGATGTTGCGTGCGTCGCAAATAATCGACACCGCGCGCCACCGCCGCGCTGTTTTCCGCCGTCTCGCCGAATTGCCCGAGCATCGACAGGCAGCGCGCGGTGACATCCTCGGTCGGCGGGTCGAGCAGCGCGCCGTGATCGGCGAACGGAATGTTGTTCAAATAATAATATTCGTTGTCGGCGTCGAACGCGCCCCAGGCGCCGTTCGAGCTCTGCATTCCCAAAATCCATTCGCGCGCGCGCGCAAGGCTGTCGCGGTAGGTCTGCCGGCCGGACAGGTTTTGCACCCGATCCATCGCCATGGCGACGACGGCGGTATCGTCGACGTCGGGATAATGCGGGTTGGCGTATTGGAACGCCCAGCCGCCGGGACGGATGCTGCCGCGGCGCGCGATCCAGTCGCCGCGCACGTCGAGCACCTGCATCGGCACCAGCCAATCGAGGCCGCGCTTGACCGACGTCTCCACGTTCTCACCGCCGACCTCCAACAGCGCGTGACAGGTCAGGCCGGTATCCCAGATCGGCGAAACGCAGGGCTGGCAATAGGCTTCGTGCTCGTGCACGACGAGGAGCTTCTCGACCGACTTGCGCGCGATGGCGCGCTGCGGGTGGTCCTCCGGATAACCGAGCACCGCGAACATCATCACCGAGTTCGCCATCGCCGGAAAAATCGCGCCGAGGCCGTTCTCGCCGTTCAATCTTTCGTTCACCCAGGCGACCGCGGCGTCGATGGCACGCCGGCGCGTTCGCTTGGGAAACAACGGCTCCGTCGCGCGCAGAACGTTGTCCACGCCGCGGAAAAACCAGAACCACGAAGCCTTCTGCTGCGGCGCTTTCGGCGTCGGTCCGATGCTCTGCGGTGGCGCCACGAATAGTTCGTCGATGCGCACGTTCTTGGCGTTGTGCGCGCGCGGCTTCTTCACCATCAGCACCAACAGCGGCACGATGACGGTGCGGCTCCAATAGGAAATTTTGTCGAGGTGGAACGGAAACCACTTCGGCAGCAGCATGACCTCGACCGGGATCACTGGCACCGCGCGCCACGGGATAAAGCCGAACAACGCCAGCATGATGCGGGTGAAGACGTTGGCGCGCTCGGCACCGCCGCGGGCCAGCAACGCTTCGCGCGCACAGCGCATGTGGGCGGCGTCGATCGGATCGCCGATCACCTTGAGCGCGAAATACGCTTTCACCGTCGCGCTGATGTCGAGATCGCCGTCGCGGAACAACGGCCAGCCGCCGTGCTCGCCTTGGGTGCGGCGCAGATAGATTGCGATCTTGGCCTCAAGCGGGGCAGCCACCGGCTCGCCCAGATAATGCCGCAGCAGCACATATTCGGCGGGAATGGTGCAATCGGCTTCGAGTTCGAACACCCAATGGCCGTCCGGGCGCTGCTGCGCGAGCAACGCCTGCGTCGCTGTCTGGATGTGTTGGTCGAGCGCTTGGTCGAGCGCCAGTGCCGACGCGGCGTGCTCCGTCGAACGATTGTCGCGTTGCAGCGCGTCGTCGATCATGGCCGGTTCGCAATAATTTCCGCGGCGCGGTTGCCCGATCTGATCGCGCCTTCGATGGTAGCGGGCAGCCCGGTATCTGTCCAATCGCCGGCAAGAACGAGATTGTCCCAGCGGGTGGCGGCGTCCGGCCGCCGCGCGTCCTGTGCGGGGGTCGCAGCAAACGTTGCGCGCCGCTCGCGCACGATCTGCCACGGCGGCAATTCGGCCGGCAAACCGCTCACGCGCGCGACTTCGTTCCAGATCGTCCTGGCAAGTTCTTCGCGCGGCACGTCGATCAGCCGGTCGCCGGCGCTGATAGTGACGGCAACCCGGCCCGGAAACGCGAAGATCCATTGCACCGTGGCGTTGAGCACACCGAGGATCGGCGGCAGCGCCGCCGGCGGCTCGATACGGAAATGCGCATTGACGATGGCGCGAAACTCGGTCGGCACGACAAGTTCGCGCAGCAGCGACGCGGCGATGTAGGGCGGCACGGCAACGATCACCGTATCGTCACGACCAAGTTCGACGGTCTCGCGGCCGAAGTCGAGAGCTTCCGCCCGCTCCGCGCCGAACCGCACCGACCGGAGCTGATGCTCCATGCGCACCTCGACGCCGCGCGCCTTGAGGTGGGCGAGCGCCGGTTCGATCAGCGCGAGTCCTAATCCTTCGCGCGCAATCAGCGGCCGGCAGGCGCGTCCGCCGGCGGCAAGCGTCTCGCGGATTACCGCACCGGCAAGCCGCGCCGCACCGAGCGGCGCGTCGACGTTGAGCGCCGCCAACAGCAGCGGCTCGACCAGCCGGTCATACAAGACGCCTTTGCAGGCGATGACCTCGCCGACAGTTTTACCCCGGCCGGGCCGAAGCAGCCGCGCCAACGGAAGATAATCGAGAACGCCGGTATCGGGCACTCGCCGTTTGGCATCGAACACCCAAAATGGAATGCGCCCGTCGTTGAAGCGCAAGGTCCAGCGCCCGCCGCTGGCGAGATCGACGAAGGAAAATTCCGCGCTCGGCGGACCGATCAGCCGATCCTGGGCGCCGAGGCTGCGCAGATAGTCGAGCGCGGCGTGATTGCCGGACAGCAGCAGGTGATTGCCGTTGTCGATCGTCATGCCGATCGAAGCGTCGTGGTACGAGCGGCAGCGGCCGCCGGCGAACGCGGTCGCCTCGTGCACGACGACTGTCCGGCCGCGCGCGGAAAGCCGCACCGCAGCGGAAAGACCGGCCAGGCCGGCGCCGATGATATGGACGGTCCCGCTCATCACACCAGATTGCGCAGTACGATGAAAATAAGCCGGACGCGCGGCAGCCTGACCCGCCGCCGTGGCGGCGCGAAGCCGCGCGCGATGAGCCCCTCAAGGATGACGTGATAGCCTTCGCCCATGATGCGCGGCGCCCGCACCACGCGCCGTGAGTTTTGCGCCATGATCTGCCGCGCTTGCCGAAAATTCTGCTCCGCGAGCACGACGACTTCGCCGCAGACTTTTGCAAGGGCCGGATCCGCCAATACCGGTCCGGGGTCGGTCGCGGCGATGCCGTGCGCCTGCAAGGCTTCGCGCGGCAAATACAGCCGGCCCAGCGACGCATCCTCATCAAGATCGCGCAAGATGTTGGTCAATTGCAACGCCATGCCCAGATGATGCGCGAGCGCACGGCCGGCGTCCTGCGACATGCCGAATACCCGCACCGAAAGCCGGCCCACCGCGCAGGCGACGCGGTCGCAATAAAGCTCGAGCGTCGCGCGGGCCGGCGCGCGGATGTCGGCGACCACGTCCATTTCCATGCCGTCGATGATGGCGAGCAGGTCTTCGCGTTGCAGATCGAAACTGCGCACCGCCCGCGCCAACCCGCCGAGCGCGGGCGGCGGCGACCCCGCATAGATCGCATCGATATCCGCGCGCCATTGGGCCAATTGCCGGCGGCGCGGCTCGCGCGGTCCCGAATCGTCGGCGATGTCGTCGACCGCTCGGCAGAACGAATAGATTTCGTACATCGCCTCGCGCTGGGCGGGCGGCAGGATGCGCATGCCTAAATAGAATGAGCTACGGGAGGCAGTCTGCGCCACCGGCGTCGACGTCATCACTTACGCACCCCGCGGCTTATGCGTCGTCGCCGAAGAGCGCCGGCCCAGCCTGCGCACCGCGCCGCCAAGGATGCCGGCGAGCGTCCAGCCGGCGACCGCGGGCACCGGCAGGTGCGTGCGGTCGTGCAACGGATCGCGCGCCATCAGGAGCCGGGTCAGCCGATGCGCCAGAGTGTTGATGACCGAAACCTCCAGGGCGAGCCGCCGGTCGTCGATCAATAGCGCGAACACATCGCTTTCGGTGAGTAACCGCTCGGTGCGTGCGGCAAGACCATGCAGGACCGCGAGCAAAGCGGGCGATGCTTGCGGCTCGCCAAGCGCCTCGACATTCATGCCGCCGGCGGCGAGCGCATCCTGTGGAACATAGACGCGGTCGAGATTGCGGTAGTCTTCCTTGCAATCTTGCAGGTGGTTGATGATCTGCAACGCCGCGCACAGCGCATCGTTCGCCGGCCAGACAGCGCGGCTCTCGCCATGCACGTCGCAGACAAAGCGGCCGACCGGCATCGCCGACAACGAGCAATAGCCGATCAGATCGTCCCAGTCCTTATACCGCAGCTTGGTCACGTCGAGCTTAAAGGCGGCGAGAAGGTCCTGCGCATGTTTTGGCGACAGATTGCGCTCCGCCAGCGCCGCGCGCAGCCGCACCGCGGCGGGATCTTCGGCATTGGCGCCAGTGAGGCCGGCATCGAGCCGATCCAGCAAGCGAAGCTTTTCGGCCGGCGGCAGCGTCGCATGATCGGCGATGTCGTCCGCGGTGCGCACGAAATTATAGAATGCGATGATCGCCTCGCGGTGGCGCGGATGAATAAGGAACGACGCGACCGGGAAATTTTCATCCCGGTGTCCCTTGCCCGACCGCCAGGTACCGGCGTCGGTACCGGCGTCGATGCCTGCTTCGCTCATCGTGCTTCCGAAACGTTGTTGCGAACATCAGCTTGGGCGCGGCCCTTCCACATGCCGCCGCGCCCGCGCGCATGCTGATAAGCGGAATCAAGCGTGAACGCCATATAGGCGGCGGCAATCGCCGGCAGGGCCAGTCCCCATAGCGGGGACAGGCGGTAGAAGCGCAGCGTCGGCTGGAGGGCCACCGTCATCATGAGCCAAACGGCAATGCCGAGCACACCGGCGGTACCGGTTGCGAATAATGCCAGCAGCACGGGGGCAATGTAGGTCAGCGCCAAACCGGCAACGGTACCTGCCAGCAAGAGCGGCGAGTAATTGAGCTGCGCATAAGCGGTGCGCGAAACCATGTGACGGATGTCGGCCACCGCCGGATAGGCACGGGCGCTGTGGACGCGGTCGGTCAGGCCGATCCAGATCGGCCCCTGCTGTTTTAGTTTCTTGGCCAGCGCGCAGTCGTCGATCAGCGCACTGCGGATCGCCGCCATGCCGCCGGCCGCTTTCAGCGTCGTTCGGCGTACCAGCATGCAGCCGCCGGCCGCCGCGGCGGTAGCGCGGCGCGGGTTGTTCGCCCAGCCGAACGGATACAGCATCTGGAAAAAGAAAATAAAAGCCGGAACGAACATGCGCTCGGCAAGGCTGCGGCAGCGCAGCTTCACCATCAGCGATGTCAGCACCGTGCCGCGCGCGGACGCCCGCGCGACCAGCGCGGCGAGCGCGTCCGGCCCGTAGACGATATCGGCATCGGTGAGGAGGAGGTAATCCGGCGGCGGCGCCATCGCTTCGGCGGCTTCGACGCCCTGATGCTGCGCCCATAACTTTCCGGTCCAGCCCGCCGGCAGCGGCCGCCCGGTCAGCACGCGAAGGCGACCAGCAGCGTCGAGCGCAGCGGCGGCGTCGAGCGCGACCTGCGCGGTCCCGTCGCGGCTTTGGTCGTCGACCAGGATGACAGTGAATGTGCCGGGATAATCCTGGCGCAAGAGCGAAGCCACGGTCTCCCGCACGAAGTCCGCCTCATCACGCGCCGGAATGACGGCGGCGATTGCCGGCCAGCGCCCGGCATGCGCGATGATCGCCTCGTCGCGCTCGCCCGCAAGCCAGAACGCACCGCGCCCGGCCAGCAGGTAGAGCCAGATCGCCAGCGCCATTGACGCTATAACTTCGTTCGTCACAGATAGCCTTTGGTAGCAGCCGCCCGCCCAACAGTGGACGGCTCGGCCTGCCGATTATAAGACGAGATAGCACCTGTTGGGGCCGACGGAAGGGTCAAGGCAAATCAGCGATGAATGGCAAAGATAGCGCTTTTCTCGCCCGTCTCGACGCAACGGCTAAAGATACCGAATTACTGCTCGATCGGCTGTTATCGGCAGCCGCAACGCCCGGCGAAATGAGCCGGCCGGCGCGGCTGATCGAAGCCATGCGCTACACCAGCCTTGGCGGCGGCAAACGGTTCCGCCCGTTCCTGGTGACTGAAAGCGCCGCGTTGTTCGACGTCCCACGCCAGCAGGCGTTGATGGCGGGAGCCGCGCTCGAATGCATCCACTGCTATTCGCTGGTTCATGACGATCTGCCCGCCATGGATAACGACGATTTGCGGCGCGGACAGCCGACCGCGCACAAGAAATTCGACGAAGCGACCGCGATCCTCGCCGGCGACGGACTGCTGACCTTCGCTTTCGACATCCTGTCGCGCGGCGAGACCCATCCTGATGCCGGCGTCCGCGTCGAACTGGTCGGCGCGCTGGCGCGCGCGGCCGGGCTGGGCGGCATGGTCGGCGGGCAGATGCTCGACCTTGCCGCCGAAGGCCGCTTCGCCGGCACCGGCCCGCAGCGGCTGGGCGAAAACGAGGTACGCATCCTGCAAGCAATGAAAACCGGCGCGTTGTTGCGTTTCGCCTGCGAAGCCGGCGGCATGCTCGGCGCAGCGACTGCGCCGCAGCGTACCGCGCTCGAGCGCTACGGATCGGCGGTCGGCCAAGCCTTTCAGATCGCCGATGATCTCCTCGATCTCGAAGGCGATGCCGCGCTGGTCGGCAAACAGACCGGCAAGGACGCGGCTGCCGGCAAGTCGACCATGGTCAGCGCGCTTGGCGTCGCCAAAGCGAAAGCACGATTGGGCGATCTGGTCGCCGAAGCCGAACAGGCGCTGGCGCCGTTCGGCGCCGGTGCGGCGATCCTGATCGAGGGCGCGCATTTCGTCGCCGACCGCCACGCCTGAGCATCATGATGGTTGATAAGCAATAAAGTGCGATTGTGCATTTGGGCGCATATTCCTAGGTTCGGCAGGCTTCTTGGGTGTAGCGCGATTGAACTTTATACAGCCGCGCCCTATCTCCCCTGACGTGCGTTTTGCCCGGCCGATAGCGGTGGATTGCGTCTCGAGGCTTGCTGGTTTTCCGGATGAATAGCGTCATATCCCTGCGGATGCGATCCGTCATTGGTGCCGCCGGCGCGCTGCTGGCGGCGTCGTTGCTGTTGCCGTCCGGGCTCCCCTACGCCGCCGGCGTGGCACACGCGCAGGCGGTGACTAGCCAGCCGCGCGTCAAACGCGGCACGGCGGCGGGAACTATGAAGCCTGCCCCCAGCCCGGCTCCATCCACGTCGAAAGAATTACCGCCGCGGGTGCCATTTACGACGGCCGAAGATGCGGTAGCGGCGATCCCGGGCATCCCCGATGCCCGCTTTTGGGCGGACTCGGAAACCGACTACGCCAACGCCCTGCCCAGCCAATCCGGCCCCTGGCTCATTCTCTCCAGCGGCGGGGCCGACGGCGCGTTCGGCGCCGGCCTGATGACCGGGCTGACCGCCGCCGGCAAACGTCTCGACTACCAGGTGGTGACCGGGGTCTCGACCGGCGCGCTGATGGCGCCGTTTATTTTTGCCGGCTCGCGCTATGACGAGAAGCTGCGCAAGGCTTACACGCAGGTTTCCGCCGCGGATGTTTTTGAGGCCGGCAGCTCGACCGGCGAGAGCTTCGTCAATTCGTGGCCGCTCAGGGATTTTATCGCCAAGCAAATCACGCCGGAATTGATGGCGGATATTGCCGCCGCGCATCGCGCCGGCCGGCGGCTGTTCGTCGTGACCACCAATCTCGACGCCGAACGTTCGATGGTCTGGAACATGGGCGCTATCGCCGCCCATGGTGGCGAGCAAGCGACCAAGCTGTTTTGCAGCGTTCTGCTGGCGTCCGCCTCGGTACCGGGCGGTTTCCCGCCGGCGATGATAGACGTCGAAGCGAACGGCAAGCATTTTGCCGAAATGCACGTGGACGGCGGCCTGGGCGGCCAATTCTTCGTCGCGCCGGCGGCGCTGATGGCCGCGACCAGTCAATATCATCTGCCGGCGAGCGAACTTTATGTCGTTGTGAATACCGGCCTGCAACCGAACTTCAAGGTCGTTGACCGCTTCGCCCCCACGATCCTGACCCAAGCGATCGGCATGGCCGTGCCGGTCGATACGCGATTGATGATCGATCGCGCTTATCTCGCGGCCAAGCGCAGCGGCATCACTTTCAACGTCGCGACCATTCCGACAAGCTTCAACATGCCCAGCGCCGGCGCGTTCGATCCCAAATATATGGGCGCGCTGTTTAAGACCGGCCTTGAGCAAGGCCGCGGCGCCAACCCATTCAGCGACCAGCCGCCACCTTATCCGGCGGCCCCTGCTTCACAGCAACCAAATCGCATTGAAAAAACCGGAGCAAACTGATGAGTCATTTTTTGCGCCCGATCTTTGCCGCCGCTTTCGCCGCCGCATTGCTGGTGGCGGGCTATAGCGCTCCTTCCGATGCCGCAGCCGCCGGCGCGTATGACGGCAATTGGAGCGTGGTGATCAACACGCGGCGCGGCGATTGCGACCGTTCGCTGCGTTACTCGGTAAGGATCGTCAACAATCAGGTGCTCCCCGGCGAACAAAGCTACCGGGTCGGCGGCCGCGTGTCGCCGAGCGGTGAAATACGCGTCGTCGTCGCCGAGGCTGGACGCTCGGCCAGCGGCATCGGCCGGCTGGCCGGCAATAACGGCCGCGGCCAATGGCGCACCTCGACCGGCCAGTGCGCCGGCAGCTGGACCGCGGTACGGCGTCCAAACAACTGGTGAGCTGAAAGGCGACCTATCCGGTCTTGCGCGCCGCTAGTGGTCCGATTCCGACATTCGCTTCCGTATTCGGCAGCTTCTCATGCGAATGTTAGAATCAAAAGAACCACTAGCAAATATGAGTCTTAGTGGAGCTTTGGATTTGACATTCGCTTCACGAGGCTGCCGCTAGTGGTCTGATACATTCGGACGATTCCCAAATTGTCCGAAGCAGTTCAAGCTCTGATCATGAGAGCAGGAATTGTCGTGAACGTTACCCGAGCGGATCGCCGTCGGCTTGAGTCGATCATCTTGGATCGCAGCGCACCGCAAAAGCACGTGTGGCGCGCCAACATCATCCTCGCGACGGCCGACGGCTGCGGCACC
>DATKRE010000106.1:0-10163 GCA_035532335.1 Xanthobacteraceae bacterium
TTAAGCGTTGATTTACGCGGGTTTTCGAGAGGTTTTGTTCACCGTTTTAGCGCCACAAGTCCCGCGTTTCGCGTGCCTGATTGCGCCCTGTTCAATCGCGTAGCGCGCCTTGGCGCAGGAAGACTGGTGGGAGAGGTAGGACTCGAACCTACGAAGGCGTAAGCCAGCGGATTTACAGTCCGCCCCCTTTGCCACTCGGGACACTCTCCCGCACCAAGCTTGCGGGCACCAAGAGAGCCGGCGGCCGGCCCGCGGGCGCTATATGTTGGCCGCTGGAATCAGAGTCAATCGAAAACGCCCCGAATTGCCAATCCATGCCCCGCGTGACAGAACCGCGCCATGCGGGAACGTCCAGAGCGAGGAAAATGGCGCGTAAAGCCACGCGCGCAGCACCGTCGTGGTAGCCGCCGCGACGATGAACCGCGCGGGGGCGGCGGGCACAGACACCGGCACGACGCCGACACCGGCGTCATTCTCTACGGGTGGCACACGGTCATGGCGGCGCTCACCAATCCGGCGCGCAGCATCCGCAAGATTTTGGCGACCGAAAATGCGCTCCGGCGTCTTGCCGATGAGGGCGTCGTGTTGCCGATCGAGCCTGACCTGGTGCGGCCAGACGCCATTGCCGCGCGGCTTTCGCCCGACGCGGTGCATCAAGGCATTCTTGCCGAAGCCGATCCACTGCCCACACCGGAGCTGGCCGACCTGGGCGCCGCGGGCATTGTCCTGGTGCTGGACCAGATCACTGACCCGCACAATGTCGGCGCCATCATGCGCTCGGCGGCGGCTTTCGCGGTTTCCGCCATCGTCATCACTGCGCGTCACAGCCCGGAAGCAACCGGCGTGCTTGCCAAATCCGCATCCGGCGCGCTCGAACTCGTGCCGATCGTGAGCGTGCAAAACCTTGCGCGCGCGCTCGCCGAACTCAAGAAGCAGCACTTCTTGATTGTCGGACTGGACAGCGACGGCGCCGACGACCTTGCCGCGATACCGCTCACGTCACCGCTTGCACTCGTTCTCGGCGCCGAGGGCAAGGGCTTGCGGCAGGGCACGCGCGCCATCTGCGATCGGCTGGCCCGGCTCGATCTGCCGGGCGCCATCAAAAGCCTCAACGTGTCGAACGCAGCCGCGCTGGCGCTCTATGTCGCCAGCCGCGCGCTGAGTTCAACCTAGTGGTCCAATTCTAACATTCGCATCCGTATTCGGCACCCTCTCGTGCGAATGTTAGAATCAAAAGGACCACTAGCAATATGAGTCCTAGTGGAGCTTTGGATTTGACATTCGCTTCACGAGTCTGCCGCCAGGTGGGTAGCGAATGTTAAATCCGCTCCACTAGCGATCAGCGATCAGCCGCGTGAATGCAGCGGATAGCGGCTGTGATAATAACGATGACGATACGGATGATATCCGTAATAAGCGTGCGGACGATATCCGTAATAAGCGCGCGGGCGATAACGCCCGATATACGGATACGCTCCAGGCGCGGCTACGCCCTCGCCCGGTGCATAGCCCAATGACGGGACCATGAGGCCCGGGCCTGAGTATTGCGGGCCCTGGTTGACGATGTAGACCGGCCCCGGCGTGATGAAGGCGCCGCTGGTGAAAAGCCCTCGGTTGCAGCAGCAGCCGCAGCCGCCCCAGCCGTTGCCCCAGCCGTTACCCCAGCCGTTGCCCCAGCTATTACCCCAGCCGCCAGTATCCCAATGATCGACGGCGATCGGTGCCGGCGCGATCGCAATCGGCGCCGGCATCGGAGCGTAAACAACCGGCGGCGGGACCGGCATCACCGGCGCGTAGGTGTATCCGACAATATAAGAGCCACCGCAGCCGCCACAGCCGCCGCAGCAACCGGCAAAAGCCGCCGAACTGAAAACCGTAGCGAGCAAAGCGCCGCACGCTACGAGGACAACACGGACGAAAGACATGGACACTCCCTCTTTACAATCGGCCTGCTTCGGCAAGCCGGTTACTTGTGATGATCGTGGTTATGGTGGTGATTGCTTCCGTCCCCGATCGACAGACCGATCGGCGGCATCGGATACGGTGGATAGTCGGTGACCGGACCGGGCGCCGACTGGCTCGACCAGCTTTTGCGATAGCTCTGCGCGGGCGGCGGCAACGGACGATCCGGTGCGGGTTCGATCTCGAGCCGGCCGTAACCGGGCTTCTTGTCGCTTCTCGGAAAAAAGCCGGGCTCGTTGGGACCGCCCGGTGCGGCCCAGTAGGGCGGCGACGGTGGCGGCGCCAGTCGGTAGATCACCGTCGGCGTCACCAGCCCCGGACGCGCCAAGCCGAAATCGCCTTCGATGACCGACCACGACACGTCGACCCCGTTCATCATGATGGGAACGTCCGGGCGACCCGGAATGACGATGACGGCGCCGCGCTGCGCCAGCGCAGGCGAGGCAGTCAGGGCGAGCAGCACGGCGGCGTGGGCGATCCGCATGAAAAACCTTTGTTAGAGCCGCCCAATGGTAAGGAAAGCGCCGGTCAAATTCGTTTAAAACGCCGGGATTCCATTGGTGAATTGCGCGGTAACATTAATTGCGCGCTACGGAAGGCATTTGCAGGTGCATTCCAGAACCGATTGTCCTTTCGTTCAAAGACTTTTGGCTTACGACCTGTGGCGGACAGACAGGTTCCCGATCGCACACTAGCGTCGTGTGTTGGGCTTTCGTGCGGGCGCCGGGACGCGCCGCGCAGGCTGAAAGGCAACAATTGGGGGACGTCCATGACCACGATGGCGATCAATACGACGCGTTCGGGCCGCATGACGAGTGAACAACGGCTGGTGATCTTTGCCTCGTCGCTCGGCACGGTATTCGAATGGTACGACTTTTACATTTACGGCACGCTCGGTGCGTTTCTGGCAAAATACTTCTTCTCCAACGTGCCGCCGAATGTCGGCTTCATCTTTGCGCTGCTCGCATTCGCCGCCGGCTTTGCGGTCCGTCCGTTCGGCGCGCTGATCTTCGGCCATTTCGGCGACCTGATCGGCCGTAAATACACCTTCCTGGTCACCATGGGCCTGATGGGCATCGGCACGTTCTTCATCGGCGTGATCCCCGGCTTCGCTACATGGGGGATTATGGCGCCGGTCCTGCTGATTGCGCTCCGCCTCATTCAGGGCCTTGCGCTCGGCGGCGAATACGGTGGCGCGGCGATTTACGTCGCCGAGCATGCGCCACCCGGTAAGCGCGGCTTCTACACCTCGTGGATTCAAACGACGGCGACGCTCGGCCTGTTCATGGCGATCCTCATCATCCTCGGCATCCGCACCAGCATGGGCGAAGCCGCGTTCGGCGATTGGGGGTGGCGCATACCGTTCCTGCTCTCGGCCATCCTCCTTGCCGTCTCGCTGTGGATCCGGCTCAAGCTCAATGAATCGCCACTGTTCCGGCGCATGGTCGACGAAGGCAAGCAGTCGAAGCGTCCGCTGGCGGAAGCCTTCGGCCAGTGGAGCAACGCCAAGATCGCGATCCTGGCCTTGTTCGGCGCGACCGCCGGCGAAGCGGTGGTGTGGTACGGCGGCCAGTTCTACGCGCTGTTCTTCCTCACCCAGACGCTGAAGGTCCCGGGCGTCACCGCGCAGATCATGATCGCGATCGGGCTGATCATCGGCACGCCCTGCTTCATCCTGTTCGGCTGGCTGTCCGACAAGATCGGGCGAAAGCCGATCATGCTCGCGGGCTTTGCGCTGGCGGCCGTGACCTACTTCCCGATCTTCCAGGGCATCACCCACTTCGCCAATCCGAAGCTGGAAGCCGCCTTGGCGGCGGCGCCGGTGACGGTGACCGCCGATCCGACCCAGTGCTCGTTCCAGTTCAAGGCGACCGGCACGGAAAAGTTCACCACTCCCTGCGACATCATCAAGTCGACGCTGGTGGGACTGTCGGTGAACTATAACAACGTCGCGGCACCGGCCGGGACTGTGGCAAGCGTGCAGATCGGCGATCAAACCGTCGCCGGCAACTCGCCCGACGCCGCCAAGATGATCGCCGCCGCGATCAAGACGCACGGCTATCCGGCCGGCGCTGATCTAAACGACATCAACTACATCATGACGGTGATCCTGCTCGCCATCCTGGTCGTGTATGTGACCATGGTGTACGGCCCGATCGCCGCCTGGCTGGTGGAACTGTTCCCGACCCGCATCCGCTATAGCGGCGTGTCGCTGCCCTACCACATCGGCAACGGCTGGTTCGGCGGCTTCCTGCCGGCCACCGTGTTCGCCATTGTGGCGGCAACCGGCAACATTTATTCGGGCCTCTGGTATCCGATCGCGGTTGCTGCGCTCAGCTTCGTCGTCGGGCTTATCTTCCTGCCCGAAACCAAGGATCGCGACATTACGCAAATCTGACCAACCGGCAGCAACTAAAAAACGGGACGGCCGCGGCGGCCGTCCCGTTTTCTTTTCAGGCGCCCTTGACGTCGAGCTGCACGTCAACGTTGTTGCGGGTCGCGTGCGAATACGGGCAGATTTTCTCGTGCGCTTCCTTGGCGAGCGCCGCCAAATCCGCCTGCGGTAAGCTTCGATCTTCGACGTGCAGCTTGACCGCGAGCCCGAAACCGCCGCCATCGCGCGGCCCGATCGACACGTCGGCGCTGACGCGCGCCTTGCTGGCGTCCTTCTTGTGCTGCTTGCCGACGAAGTCCAGCGCGCCGCCAAAACACGCGGCATAGCCGGCAGCAAACAGATGCTCGGGCGTCGCCGTGCCGGGCTTGCCGGGTCCGCCCATCGTTTTAGGAACGGAAAGATCGGCGCGAACCACCTGGTCGCTCGACTCGGTATGTCCGTTGCGGCCGCCGGTCGCGGTCGCCGTGACGGTGAAAAGCGGCTTGATCGTGTCCATGACGAAGACCTCCTCTGTCGTTGCCGTTATGCGGCGCGAATGAATTCCGCGACCCGCTCGCCGATCATCATGGTCGGCATATTGGTATTGGCGCTCACGATCGACGGCATCACCGATGCGTCGGCGACGCGCAAGCCTTCCACCGCGTAGACCCGGCACTCCGGATCGACCACGGCGAGTGGATTGTCGGCAGAGCCGATAGCGCAGGTCGAAGTCGGATGAAAGCTCGCGCCGGTCGCGTCCAGAATATCGTCATCGGACAGCGGAAAAGCCTGCTTTTCGTCGGCGATAAGCCGTCCGGGCTTGATCGCCGAGCCGATGACGGCACGGCGGAGCGCCGCCGGAGCGCTAAGCACTGCGGCCGCACCGAAGGCTTTGGCAAGCCCGGCCAAGCCAGCACCGTTGATCAGGCGGAGCGGCGCCTGCCGCGGCATCAAATAAATCTCCTCGAAGCAGGATCGCACCGCCGGATCGAGCAACAGGCGATAGGCGAAACGCGCCGAGATGATCATGCGCTGCCGATCGAGCGGTTCGGAGAGAAATCCCTGCTCCACCCGCGGCGGCACGTTCGGATCGGCGGAGCGCAATGCCACCACGCCGCGCGATGCCGGCGCGTAGAGACAGCACGCCACCATCGCCATCCGCAGCCCGAACGGCTTTGGGCTGACGCGTCCGGTATAATAGTGGAACAAATCGCCGGGGCTGCCGCCGGCGACGCCGGAGGAAAACCGGTGGCTCGCCATAATGTAATGCTTTGCCTGCGCCGGCATGCGCGAATTGCGTTTGAGCGCCATGGCAAAGTGCAGTTGCGGATGGTTCTGGTAGTTACGGCCGACGCCGGGGCGATCCGCCACGACCGCAATGCCGAGCTTGCGCAGTTCGTCGGCCGGACCGATGCCGGAGCGCAGCAATAAAGTCGGCGAGTGAATGCCGCCGGCCGACACCACCACCTCGCCAGCCGCTACGGCCTGTTGCTCGCCCGCCCGCTCGATCACCACGCCGGCGGCGCGCGTGCCGTCGAAGGCGATGCGCAGCGCGCGCGTGCCGGTCATGATCGTGAGGTTGGGACGCGCCCTCACCTCTTGGCTCAGATAACATCGGGCGCTGGTGGCGCGCTCGTCGTCGTGGCTCAGCGGCGTCGGGAAGAAACCATCGGCGTCGGTGGCGTAGATATTTTCGTGCGACGCTTCACCTCGCGCCTTGGCTGCGTCTTCGAGGCGGCGCATGTAAAGCGGCCAGACCTGGCGCGGCAGGCGGCGGACCACGTTCGGACCGCGTGCGTTGCGCTGCGGCGCCGGTTCGTCGAGATCGTTGGTCATCGCCTGGAAGGTCGGCAACACGTCAGGCCAGCCCCAATTGCGCGCGCCCATCTCTTCCCACCGCCGATAATCGTGCGGCAGCCCGCGCAGCGCGATCATGCCCATGACACTCGAGCCACCGCCCATCACGCGCGGTTGCAGGAAAGGCACCGGCGCTTCGCCGTTGCGGAACGTCGTCGTCAGCGGCCAAAAATAATTGCGGTTGGCGTAGGCAATCGGAAAAATGCTGCGGATGTCTTCCGGCACTGCGCCTGGAGCGGTGTCGGGCCCGGCTTCAATCAAGATCACGCGGCGCAAGGCGTCTTCCGACAACCGGGAGGCCACGACCGCGCCGGCCGAACCGGCGCCTATCACGATCACATCGGCTTGCTGCATGCGCTGTTTCCCGGCTGGCGGCGTGTTTAGCGAATGTCCGGCCAGATGAAACGCCGCGCGATGACATTACGCAAATAAGCCGCGCCAGCGCACAACGCGGCAAAGGCCGCCGTCACCGCCGCGATTTCCAGTCCATGCGCGAAAGCTGGTCCCGCCGCATGCAGCGGCCCGATGATCTTGAATAATGCCGCAAGCACGCCGATGCCGGCCCCATAGGCCGCCGCGCGCGGGATGCTCCAGAGCCGCGGCGCACGCGCCGAAACATGGAACGAAGGCAGCGGCATTTATTCGGCGGCTCTGACATGCGCCGGGACAATCCCGAGCCCGGTAAGATTCGGCAGCACCAGGCGGAGAAGTTCGGTTTCATCGCGCGCCACCAGCTCGGCGGCTTCCTCATGCGCAAGATGCAGAGCCGTCAGCGGCCGATACGCGACGTCGTGCGCGATGCCGGCGCCCATCAGCACCAGATAGACGCTGCGCCCACCGGCGCGATACGTGGCGCCGCGCGCAATCGTTATGAGTTGCGCCGCGCATTGCCGCTCGGTGAAGGCGCCAAGCGGCTTCTCGCGCACACCGGGCATCTCGGCCACCGGCAGCCAATCGTAATTCTGCGAGTCGACCATGATCGGGTCGCGATAGCGCGGCCTCGGATAGTCCATGCGGCGGCCATGCACGTGCTCCCAGATCGCCTGATAGGCATCGGCGTTGCGGCGGCCTTCACTATCATCGTTGCGGCGGAAGACGCCGGCTTCGAACGTGCCGAATTTTTTCAGCTCGTCGGTGCCGGCGGCGATTTCGCGCGGCGCCAGATAGCCGTTGCCGCTGGCGCCGCCGAATTGCAGCACCGCGGTGACCGAACGGCCTTCCGAGCTTTGCGGCCCGTATGCCGCGCCCTCCGGAAAGTAGCCAAGCGTCCCGGCCGGCATTTTTCCATTGCGGTCGAAGTTCGAAACGCCCTCGAGCTGGTAGCGGAATTGATCGAAATTGTGCCGGTGGCGGGGTGAGACGAAATCGCCGTCCTGCTGGCCGATGCCGAGATGGAAATTGCCCGCCGTACCGGGCTCTCCCTCAAGCAGATGCCGATAATGAAACATGCCGCCGCGATGTTGCAGCCCGCGCTTCCACTCGACCTCGTCGCCTAGCACGATCTTCATCGGACGTTTGCCGGCCTCTTGACGAATTCAGTGTCCGAAATCCTCCATTGACGCGCAATGGGTGTCCGGCCGGGCAAACTTTCACGCTCTCGTGTTCTTGACTTTTGCTCGACCCCGTCTCATCGAGCACAATGTTTCTCCGGTTCCAAGCGCGGTTTAATATGAATCAGAATCCACGGAAATCGCCATACGACGTAATTTGATGGTAGTATTATTTTACACGTTGCCGACAGTCGGAGCTCCCCGGCCTTACCGCAGAGGTGGAGCGCAAGTTCGTTGGACTTGATTGGAGGCTCTGTGCACGAGCACAAATACAAACTCGGTCAATCGGTGAGCTTTGCGTCAGGAGTCTTTGGTCGCGGCAGCACGAACGGCATCTATAAGGTCACTCAGCTCTTGCCCCCCGAAGGCGACGATTATCAGTACCGCATCAAAAATGCCGACGAACCGCACGAGCGAGTTGTTAAAGAAAGCCAGTTGAGTCGTATTGCGTGACCGCGCAACCGTCGCGCTTGGTTGCCGCGAAAGCAAGGTCGTGACGCAGGGATGGTCCACGGCGATGACTTAGCTATCGTCGCTTTGCCACGGCAGCCGAAGCCACTCGTTTTGCCGCAGAGAAATTATAAGAGTTTTGGGCCTAGACGTGCCTCGATAATACGCTTGGCCTCGGCGACTATTTCCTCGGTGCTGCTTTTCTCAAGATTGACCGGACTGTTTGACCATGGAGAATTCGACCCTGGCGAAAAGATGGTTGCTCTCCATCCCTTGCCTACGGGGCTGACTTCGATCCGATATCCCTTATGTTCAATGACCGTCATGGTTTGCGTTTGCGCACTAGGGACCGCCGCGCTGGGGATTCGAGACGGGCGGGCGCCGCGCGAGCATGGCTTTCAGCCTTTCGACCTAAGCAAAACGGATTCAAGGCCGGCGGTTGCCGGAATTGCCAAGGCATGAAGCTCTTGAGCTACCGCCGGGTCAGTTCATTCGCGCGGATGGCCAGCGCGCAGTGCCACCCGCAGAGAGCGATTTTTAGGCAGGGGTCCCCACAATTTAAGAAGCTATTTGATCGGCTTTAAAGCTGCTGCCGAGGGCCACTGATGGATGACGCCGCCTCTTGCGTGTCGCCGTCTAAAGCCGACAGATGTGATTGCCGCTATAGATTGAAGCGCTGCCGCGCCATTTTGCAGCAGTCGTCTCCCGGCATACAGATTCTGCAAACATCGGGCCTTACGGCGTAGACCGCGCACGCCGTCGAGATGCCAACGTTTCCTACCAGCGCCGAACAGCGATTACCACTACATCGCATGCGTCCTAGGTCGCCATCGACGTAGGTCGGAGGAATTCGATCGAGATCGGCATCGCTTTCCAACGAGAAGCGCGGCCATTCCGGTGAGAATGAACAGCACGCTCCACAGGCTCGGCATTCTGATGGGGATAGATCCGTTAGCAGCGTCGGCAAAACGGTCATTTGATCTTGAGGTTGACCGCCGACTCTTTTCCCCGATTGCTCTCGATCTCATACTCGACGCTTTGCCCCTCGTTTAGGGAGCTGAGACCGGCTCGCTCAACGGCTGAAATGTGAACAAACACGTCCTTGCCGCCGCCGCCTGTCGGCTGAATGAACCCATATCCCTTTGTCGGATTGAACCATTTCACGGTACCCGTAGCCATTTCCATCTCCTAAATTAAGCGCACACAATACGGTTAGCGATCGAATACAACAAGACTTGAATCGGTGCCGTCTGCTCGCCGATTGCTTGAAATGGGGGCGGCGCGTGACGGAGCTGGCATTCCAACGCTGCCTCACCCATATGCAAGCCATGAGCATTCTCTTCGATCAAACCGATTTTTCGGTCGTTGTGAAGAACCGGGCCCTGCCTCCGAAACCGTGGAGATGGGAAATCTATCGGGCTGGTCGGAACAGCCCAATAGAATGTTCATCGGTCCGTTATGAAACGGTTGAGGCGGCTAACCGGGCAGGAAAAGAGGCCCTCAAGCAACTATTGACCGCGTTTCCTGCGTGACAACCGCATTAGCGGTCATCGATCCCGAGTTCAAGTCGCGGTTGGGCGTCCGACTGTTTCGTCCTCGGAGCCTCGCGTAAGCGTGAAAATGGGCACGTTTCGGGAATTCCAACTGTACATGGTTTGGTGACAAATTTGGCACTTCGCGTAGCTCCGCTGCTGGAACGACAGACGGGCCGTCGTCATCTCATATTCGGTCCGGCAATAGGGGCATTTGAAGGTGACCATCGTTCGCTATGCGCCTGATGATGTAGAAAGGCCCGCTACGGGTAGCGCCCACTTGGACGTGCGATTAACACTAGTGGAGCGGATTTGACATTCGCTACCCACCTGGCGGCAAACTTGAGAAGCGAATGTCAAATCCAAAGCTCCACTAAGCCGCAAATTTGCTAGTGGTCCTTTTGATTCTAACATTCGCATGAGAGGGTGCCGAATACG